>NZ_JZIR02000036.1:0-15591 GCF_000961955.2 Hymenobacter sp. AT01-02 | reverse complement strand
CCGCGTGCCGAAGGGTTCCGTTACCAAAGCCTTGTATTGGGACACCGCCGACCCCTACCACTACATTCGCCTGCAAGAGGTAGAGAACACCGACTACGACCTGCTCATTGTAGGTGGCGAAGACCATAAAACGGGTCAGGAAGAAGACCCCGAAGACCGCCTGCGCTGCCTGGAGTTTTGGGTGCGTGCCCACTTCCCTACGGCCGGCGAAATAGAATACCGCTGGTCGGGGCAGGTGATGGAGCCCAGCGACGGATTGGGCTATGCCGGTCGTAACCCCCTGGATGAAGATAACCTCTACATCATCACCGGCGACTCCGGGCACGGTATGACGCACGGTACCCTGGGCCCTCTCATTATTACTGACTTGCTATTGGGCGCCGAAAACCCGTGGGCTAAACTCTACGACCCCGGCCGCGTAACCGTACGCTTCGAATCGGTGAAGGAATTTGTACGCGAAAACGTAAACGTAGCTGCCGAGTACACCGAACTGCTCACTGGCGGCGATGTAAAGACGGCCGAGGAGGTAGCGCCCGGTACGGGTGCCGTACTACGCCGCGGTCCTACCAAAGTAGCAGTGTACCGCGACGAGCAGGGCCAGGCACACGAGTGCTCGGCCATTTGCCCGCACTTAGGCTGCGTGGTGCACTGGAATAGCCTCGAAAAAAGCTGGGACTGCCCTTGCCACGGCTCCCGTTTTACGGCCTTAGGAGAACTACTAAGTGGCCCTGCCAACTCCAACCTGGCTTCCCTGAGTTAGTAGCCCACGCCTCCATAGTTTCCTTTCTCTCACTTTTGCAAGGGCCACTCACAGATGGCTCCTGCTCCGTATGCGCTGTATATGGCTACCTCCCGCAAAAAATCCACTGCTTCCCAACAATCTGCCTCGGCTCACTGCCCGCATCCGCAAGGAGTGCTTATCCCCATTGGAGGGGCTGAAAAGCAGGGCGTTGACAATAAAGAGCACACAGCACCCGACGACATGGCCTCCGAGCCAGTGCTGCACCGCTTTGTGAAAGAGCTTACCCTAGGGGGCACCGTGCTAGTGATTCCTACCGCCTCGGAAGCAGCAGAAGAAGCCGGCCAAGAGTACGTCGATATCTTCAAAAACCTCGGTGTTAGCCAGGTCAACGTACTGAACATTCAAAGCCGTGAGCAAGCCAACTCGGAAGAAAGCCTGCGCCTGCTGGAAGAAGCAGCCGGCATTATGTTCACCGGGGGAGACCAGCTGCGTTTGACGGCCTTACTAGGAGGAACCAAGCTGCAACGCCGCATCAAAGAACGCTACACGTACGAGCGGTTTGTGGTAGCTGGCACCAGCGCTGGCGCCGCTGCCATGAGCACCCCCATGATTTACCAGGGGCGCAATGACGCGGGCATGCTCAAAGACGAAATTCACATTACCACAGGTCTTGAGTTTTTGCACGACGTAGCCATTGACACCCATTTCGTGGCGCGGGGCCGTATCGTACGCATGGCCCAAATTGTTGCTACCAACCCGGCCTGCATCGGGTTGGGGCTAGAAGAAAACACCGGGGTCGTTATTACGGAAGGCCGCGAACTAGAAGTGATAGGGGAGGGCCTGGTGGTTATTGTAGATGGCCTCAGCTGCTCCTCTACCAACATCCATGAAATTGAACCCGGTGAGCCCTTTACTATCCGCGACTTAAAAGTGCACCTGCTTAGCCACGGCGAGCGGTACACGCTGCCTATCATTGAGCAAATGCATGTATAAGGCTTCCGGTTTACTAAAAGCCTGCCGTTGCTTCCACCGTCGTTTCGAGAGCCGCTTCATCCTGCCGGGCAGGGTAGGCGGCTCTTATCTTGCTAGGCGCTACACTAGGGCCAGGCATCGGGGAGAGGTAGAAAACAGGAAAACTTCTAGGCTCACCAGTTTTTAAGAGAATTTCTACCGGGCCGAGGTCAGCAGCAGGCGCGGTCCTTGCGTATAGGTCGGCGGATTACCACCTTGCCGCCTCGCCGCTGTTGCCGTCCCCCAATGTCTGCCGATACCCGCTCACTACGTTATTTTTTTTCTAGCCAGGACTTTTCCGATGGATTGCGCACCACGCTCACCGTCTTGATTCCGGGCGTGCTGCTCGGGTGGATGGGGGAGTTGGAAACCGGCCTGACTATGTCGTTGGGGGCCCTGTGTATGAACCTCATCGACCAGCCCGGCCCCGTGGTGCACAAGCGCAACGGTATGCTGGCGGGCTTGGTATTGCTGCCGCTAGTGGCTCTGCTGACGGGATTGGTGCAGCCTTACTGGTGGCTGCTGGGCTTGGAAATAGGAATACTCAGCTTTGGGCTGACGATGTTTCTGGTGTACGGTGCCCGCGCTGGGCAGGTAGGTACGGCCGGTCTGCTGCTCATGATTCTGATGATGGAGCGCAGCTTCACGTTGCCGCAGCTGCTCCATTACACCAGCGTCATAACCATTGGGGGGCTGTGGTACATGGCCGTGAGCTTGCTTACCTACCAAATTCTGCCGTATCGCCCGGCGCAGCAGGCCTTGGGCGAGTCCATTCGGGCTGTGGCTAACTTTCTGCGCCTAAAGGCGGAGTTTTATCGTACCGGTACGAGCCTCGACGATGACTATCGCCGCCTGGTGGCCCAGCAAGTAACGGTAAGTGAAAAGCAGGATGCCGTGCGCGAACTGCTGTTTAAAACCCGCCAGACCGTAAAGGAGTCGACGGGGACGGGGCGGCGGCTGGTACTCACGTTCGTGGATGTGGTAGACCTCTATGAGCACATCACCGTGACGTACTACGACTACGCCGCCCTACGCACGCGCTTCGGCGAAACCGGCATCCTAAGCGTCGTTGCCGACATGGTGGAGCTACTGGCGGCCGAACTGGAAAATATTGGTTTTGCTATTGAAGCCAACCACGGCTACCGGTCCCGCATCAACCTCACTACCTCTTTAGAGCAGCTAAAGGCACGCATTGATGCCCTGGAAGACCCCCGCCAGCCGGGGCATACCTTGGTGCTGAAGAAGATACTGGTGAACCTGCGCAACCTTACCCAGCGCCTCCAAGATGTGCTGGCTTACTTTGATGCCAGCGCCCCGGCGCCTACCAACCGGGAGTTGGAGTTTGGCCGCTTCGTGTCGCACCAGAGTTTTGATTTGGACGAGCTGCGCGACCACCTCACGCTCACTTCCGGCATCTTTCGTCACGCCATCCGCATGATGCTAGCCAGTTTGGTGGGGTATGCCGTAGCAAAGCTGGTAATGCCCGGCCACCACAGCTACTGGATTCTGATGACGATTCTCTACATGCTGAAGCCCGCGTACAGCCTCACCAAGCAGCGCAATGTGCAGCGTGTGCTGGGTACGTTGGTGGGCGGCGTTATTGGGGGTTTGGTGCTGTGGCTGGTGCCCAACCGCACGGCCTTGGTGGTGCTGTTTGGGCTGTTCATGCTCGTGGCTTTCAGCTTCCCCCGCCGCAATTACATCGTAACAGTCATCTTCACCACTCCCTTTATTATTATCCTGTTCAATTTCATGGGCCTGCATTACTTGCAGGTGGTAGAGGAGCGCGTGCTGGACACTGTAACGGGCTGCCTGATTGCCTTCTCCACTAGCTATGTTCTATTTCCGAGTTGGGAATCAGATCAGTTGCAGGACTACATGAAAGGAGTGTTGCGCGCCAATTTGCGCTACCTGCAAACCCTGGCCGAAGCTCTCACCGGCTCGCCTATTGCGGTAGTAGAATATAAGCTGGCCCGCAAGGCGGTGTACGTGAGCTCGGCTAACCTGGCGGCGGCTTTCCAGCGCATGATGTCGGAGCCCCGGGGCAAGCAGCACCGGCCCAGTGAGGTACACGAGTTTGTGGTGCTGAATCATATTTTGTCGTCCAACGTCTCATCCATTACCTCCGGCATGCTGGCCGGCCCTGACCAGCGCCCAGCGCTGCCCGGCGCGCTCCTGCGCCCAGTACGCCAGGCCCAGCAAGCCCTGCACCGCAGTTTGCGCCGCCTCGATCCTGCCGAGCCCGAGGCCCCCGCAATTGCCCCCGACGCCGTGGCCCGTCGTGCCGAACCACCTGCCACCGATACCCATCTTACCGAGCAGTTAGACTTCATTCAGAAGATCAGCAGCGACATTGGCAAGGTGACGGAAGAAGTACTAAAGTAAGTAGCGCGCTACCTAGCACGTGCGCGGGGCAGAGCTAGCGGCAATGGCGTAAAAACCAGTACCTTTTGCTTCGGTTACTGCCTGCTGTTAGGACACTATCTTGTGAAAAATCTTGTGCTGCGTGAAAGTACTGGCCTACGGTACTTTACTTTCTTCTATCTGTACGTGATGCAGGGCGTGCCTGCCGGGTTTGGCCTTACTGCCGTGGTCAACTACCTAATTGGGCGTAACTTGAGCCCCGCAGTGGTAGCATCGTTTGCGGCGGCAGTAGGGCTGCCCTGGGCCATCCAATTTGTGTGGGGGCCGCTCATCGATAAGTATCAGTACTCCATTATTGGTCACCGCAAGCAATGGGTGGTGCTTACGCAGCTAATAGCCGCGCTGGCTTCGCTAAGCCTGCTACTGGTGCACGACCCTGTAGCGCAGCTCCCGCTGATGACGGGCGCCTTTGTGGTGCACAGCATCTTTGCTTCCATCCAAGATGCCAGCGTTGATGCCATTGCCATTGCGGTAGTACCCGAAGCCGAGCGAGGGCGCGTCAATGCATTTATGCGGGGCGGCATGCTGATTGGTGGTTCGGCGGGTGCGGCGGGCCTCACGGCAGTGCTACATCACTACGGCTTTTTCTGGGCGGCCCTGGTGCAGTCGGGGGTGTTGCTGGCCCTCACGGTGCTTACCTTCTTCATCCGCCTCGACCGTACCGATACGCTGCTACCTGTGCGCGCGCAGCGGGCATCTGCTGCGGCCCTCAACGCCGAAAATCCGCCCGTAAGCTGGCTGTTTCGGGAGTTGCTGCGGGCCATTACCGAGCGGCACACATTGCGTTTGTTTTTGGTGGTTGCGCTGGCTTACATGACCCTGAGCGTGTTTGGCTGGGCCTATTCGTATCACCTTATTCAAGAGTTGCACTGGTCCGATCAGCCGTATCCGTCATGCAAGGTAGTTGGGGTAGCGTTGCCACGCTTGCGCTCATTATAGGCGGGGGCATCGTAGCTGATCGGGTGGGGGCTGCCTACTTGCAGCGGTGGGTGCTTGGCACATTAGCAGCGTTTCTGTTGCTATTTTGCAGCCTGAGCTTGTTTTGGCACTACACCCCCGTTGCTACCCTTGGGCTTCTATTCTGGAACATGGCCGATCCGAGCCTGAGCGTGGCTGCCCTGCCTTTGCTCATGGCTTTGTGCCGCCCCCAAATTGAGGCTCCCAGTTTACTACCTATATGGCGCTGGTAAACCTGTCGGGGGTAAGTGGTTCCTACCTTACCGGCTGGGCCCTTACGTGGGTAAAGGCACCTACTTTAGGGCTGCTGTGTGGCTTGTTGCTGCTTGTATTATTTGGCGTGTTGCAATGGCTGCGCCGCCAGCCCGCCGCAGTAGCTACCCATACCTAGCAAAAGGTTAGCTGTTTGGCGGAGCTACCTCACAGGGTAGGCTCACCCGCACACAGGTACCGTCCGAGGAAGTGTCGATATGGAGTTGGCCGTGCAAGTACTCTGTGCGGGCCCGCACACCCCGTAGGCCAATGCCGACTTTGGGTTTGTCGTCGCTAAAGCCTTGGCCATTGTCTGCTACTACTATCTCCAGCGAGGTGCGGTGGCGGTGCAGTTGCACTTGTACCTCCGTGGCGCGCGCATGCCGTACCGCATTGTTGAGTAGTTCCGCCGCAATCCGGTAGCCTGCCTGCTGTAAGGAGGGCGGTAGTTGGTCGGCTCCCTCGTCGCAGATGGTGTGCACTACGGGCGTACCATATAGATTAATCAGCTCGCCCAGGGAAGCAATAGATTCCGTTAGGCTGCCCGGCCCCAAGTGAGCGGGAATGAGGGAGTGGCTATACGTGCGTACATCATCGCGCAGGTGGCGCAGCAAGAGCTCGGCGTGCTTACCGGCTGCTGCCGCTGCTGTTGAGGTAGTAAGCGCCTCCCGAATGGCCGGCCCCTGCCAAGCCAAGTGCAGGGCGGCTAGGTTGGGCCCCAAGGCATCGTGCAGCTCGCGGGCCAGTTGCTCCCGCTCCTCCTCCTGGGCTGCAATGAGGCGGGCACCTAGGGCATTGCGCTGATGCAGCTGCCGGATGCGCAACACGGCATTCTGACGCAGAGTGTGGCGGAAGCGCCCCGTCAGCAAAGCACTCAATACCAGTAGTTCAAGCACTAGTCCCCACGCTAACGGGTTTGGGTAGATGGGGTTGAAGCTGCTTAGGCCAACGTGGTTGCTCCAGAATATAGCGAAGCCGGTGAAAAAGAAAAGGTAGGTAAGCGCGTAGTATCCCGCCAGCCGCCGCCAGTGCCGAGACTGAGCTACCGTTAGTAGAGTTATCCAGCCGTAGGCGAATAGGCTTAGAAGTACCACCTCACGAGTAAGATTCAGCACCTGCAACAACCTCATGCTATGCTGTGCCGCCCAAGGCGCTACTACGGCGTAAAGCACCACGAACCCACCTGCAACAGCGGCTAGCCCATTGCCGACTCGGTGGAGACGGGGCCAGCGGCCCCGCAAACGCAGAAACAGTTGCATAATGCCGATACCTGCCGCCGCCGCCAGCACCATAAAATTGAATTGCCCTACCGTCCACACTAGTTGGTAAGCAGTAGTGGGTAGCAGCATGGCATCTAAGCCATCCTCCATCATCAGAAATACCGTGACGCAGGCCACGTACGTCACGTACCACAAGTGAATCCGGTCGCGCAGGAAAGCGAAGAGGACCAGGTTGAACAGGGCGCTGCTGAAGTAGAAGCCAAGTAGCCACACCCAGTGTCGCTCAAACGGAAAATTCATTTCCCAAGCCAGAAAATGCTCGGTGGTTTCAATGTAGGTAGGTAAGTACAGCGCCCCCGCGTGCAGGTCGATGCGCAGGTAGAGGGTTGCTGTTTCGTTGGGCTTAAGCGCAAATGGAAAGCTAAGGGAGCGGGCCGGAAACGTACGTGCCGCCGCCGGTAGCCAAGAGCTAGCGGCTCCTAGCCGAGTGAAGTGGGTAGTGCCTTGAGGCCGACAATACAGGGCCGCGCTATCCGCGAAGTTGAAAAGGCTCCACAAGAAGCGGAGGCGTAGCGAATCTACGTTGCGCACCATGAGCCGTATCCACACCCGCTCATGCCGCAAGCCTAGGTTAAGCGTCTGGTGCCAGGGTCCCGATTGAAATTTACCGGCGCGCCACTGGGCTTCCGCGTGCTCCGGGTTGATGGGGGTAGCAAAAGGCTCGGTGTAGTACTGGTAGGCCTCCGAAACGTGAGGCCCCTTGGGGTCTTTCAGTAATAAGGTGTCAGGCAAAGCTTCCGGTGGCAGAGCTGCCCAGCTAGGCGCACTCGCCACCAACGCCCAGCCCAGTAGAAAGACGGTAAGGAGACGTAGCCACATACAGTAGGAAGGTAAGGGCCAAAGAAGTAACTATATAGATCAATATAAATTTTAATAGCTAAAAAAACACTCGCCCACGGAGCAGTTACACTAGGCAACTGCTCCGTGGGCGAGATAGGTAGAAACCCAGCAACTATTTACTTCGTGGCTTGGCCTTCGGGCTTTAGTGTGCGGCCCAACCAATCAAAGAATACTCGGTTCCAAAGCACCGAATTCTGAGGCTTGGAAATCCAGTGCCCCTCATTGGGAAAGTACAGAAACCGGCTTGGGATGCCGCGCAACTGAGCAGTGCCAAAAGCTTCCATACCTTGGTCTTCGGGTACCCGGAAGTCTTTGCCCCCGTGAATTACCAGTATGGGGGTATCCCACTTTTTGGCAAACTGCTGTGGGTTGAAGTCGGTGTAGCTCTTGTTTAGTGTTGCGTCCCAAGGGGTGCCCTTCATGTCGTAGTTGGCGAAGAACATTTCCTCTGTGGTGGGGTACCAGCTGGTAAGGTCGTAGAGGCCGGCGTGGGCAATAAACGTCTTGAAGCGGCCTTCGTGCTTGCCAGCCAACTGGTACACGGAGTAGCCACCGTAGGAAGCACCCACGCAGCTAGGTGCGCCTTATCCACGTAGGATTCTTGGCTTAGGGCATCTATGGCAGAGAGATAGTCCCGGATGGGCTGCCCACCCCAATCGCCCGAGATACTATTGTTCCATTCCGTGCCAAAGCCGGGCAGGCCGCGCCGGTTAGGCGCTACCACTATGTAGCCGTTGGCCGCCAGCAGCTGAAAATTCCAGCGGTAGGAAAAGCTCTGCGTAATGGGGCTTTGGGGGCCACCCTGGCAGTAGAGTAGGGCCGGGTACTTCTTGCTAGGGTCGAAATCAGGAGGATAGATAACGTACACTTGCATCTGCTTGCCGTCGGTGGTTTTCACCCAGCGCGCTTCCGTTTTGCTGGTTTTCACGCCCGCTAGCTCCTGCTCGTTGATGTTGGTGAGGCTGGTTTCTCGTCCGGATTTTAGGTCGAGGCGTACTAAGTCAGCGGGTAGCGCTTGGGTGGTTTTGTTGGCAATAGCTACATCGTTGGCAGCTAGCTCGAAGGCGTTGTAGTTCTGGGCACCCCTAGTCAGCTGCTTAAGCTTGCCGCCCTTGCTTGGGATGGAAAACAGTTGCTCGGTGCCCTGAAGCACACTCAGGAAGTAAATGGTTTTGCCATCAGCACTCCACCGAATGTTAGCTGCGGCCTGCTCCGAGCCGTTGGTAATGTCTTCGCGCTTCTTGGTTTTGAAGTCGTATACCACAATGCCGTTGCGGTCCGATTCGAAGCCGGGGGTAGCCATGCTCAACCACGCCACTTTCGAGCCGTCAGGTGAGAAAGTCGGTTCCGTGTCGTAGCCACCCAATCCCTCACTCAGGTTCTGGGTTTTACCTTCCCGAATGTCGTAGAGGTAAATATCGGAGTTGGTGCTTTCGGCCTCGGCCCGGCCGGTAAGCTTACGCGAGGTGTACGCTAGGCGGTAGCCATCAGGGGCGAAGGTCAACTGTTCCGAGCCGCCCAGGGGCTGCAGGGGCGCGTCAAACTTCTCGCCGGCCATCACGTCCTTGCCATATCCGGTCGGCCGGCCGTCGGTGCCGAGGGGTTGGAAAAATACGTGTGTGGATTTAAAGTCGTCCCAGGCGTTCCAGTGCCGGTAGTTTAGGTCGTCAATGATGCGAGCATCAGCCTTGGGCAAGTCGGGGTACCAGTCTTGCACCGATTTGCCCGTTTTTACATCCTGCGTGTAGAGAATGAACTTGCCGGAAGGAGCGTATTTCAGGTTGGACAAGCCTTGCTCGGGAAATTCGCTGAGCTTCTGCTTCCCCGAGCCATCGGCATTTATCACGTAGAGCTGGTCGCTCCCGCCTTCGCCGGAGAGAAAGGTTAGTTTGCCATCGGGGCGCCAGTTTAGAGTGTTTTCTGAAGTAGGCGTGGTCGTGAGCTGTCGGGCCGTGCCACCAGCCACTGGCACCACCCAAATATCGGTATTGCCGGTGTTTTCGGCCAGGTTATAGCGCGTCACGGTGTAGGCTACCGTCTTGCGGTCCGGCGACACCTGCATTTCGCCCAGGCGTCCGAGCTTCCACAGTAGCTCGGGCGTATACACATTTTGTTGGGCCGCCGCGGCCAGCGGCAGGAGTGCCAGCGCGGTCAGGAGAGGTTTGTTCATGAATAAAGCAACCGTGTGGTAAGAGCCGCAAGGTACGCAAGCCCCCGCACAGGCGGCTGCACCCGTTCTGCGTAGGTCACAAGCAAAAAGCCCCCTGCCAAGGGGCAAGGGGCTTTTTCACAGTCATCTTTTTGTACTCTGGTAAAAGGCCAGGAGCTACTCGGTACAGCTAGTTCTTTCTGCCCGAGCCGCTTTTCTTTCCACCGCCGTCTTGCTTATTGACGGTGGCCCAAGCACGCTTTTCGGCTTCTTCTTCCGAAAGACCGCGCTTCTCGTAGCTTTCTTCAATGTGTTCGGCTTGCCGCTTCTGCTTGTCGGTGTAGGCCGATTTGTCTCCTTGTGGCATGGTATAGCAAAGGTGAAGGGTGCAACAACAGAAAGGAATCTCTGTTCGGTAATACGCGGCCAGCCCAGGCGTGTTATGTCGAGCTTGGCCCATTGGGAACAGGGTGTTGCCTATCTTCGCCCATTCAATTTGCTTATTTCGCTTCCTATGCGCCAGCTCGCCATCATTCCGCACCCCGAGGCCAAAATCACCCTGTTCTCTTGGAACGGCAAGTATCTCATCAAGCTGGAAAAAGGCTCCCTGGAGCAAACGTACAAGGTGAGTGAGCTAGACCTGACGAGTGAGGACGACATTCATACTCTGCTAGACGATGAGTTTGTGCAGGCGGCGGTGCGGCGCTTCCGCGAGATGCAGCAAGATTTGCAGGCTTCCTTCGACCGGCACGGAATCTGATAGCAGCGGCCACGACGACTTCTTGTCGGTCGGCATTTGTTTTCCACGCGTATGTATACTGTATGAAAAAGCTTCTTTCCTTCCTCTGCGTGCTCTTGCTAGCTGGCGGCGCCGCGCGTGCCCAACTCTACGATGCACGCACGAGCAGTGTCAACTTTGAAAAAAAGGAGCGCGAGGCCGTGAAGGTGCAGGTAGAAGGCTCTGCCCAATGGACGCGCGACTTTTGGCAGTCGTGGCTGAAGGACACCTATAGTATAAAGCTGAAAGGTGATGGAGTATTTGGAGTAGGCAAGAAGGATATCCTGTCGGCTAAGCAAGTGCCCATGTCGAGCGTGTCGGGCAAGCTGCTCGATCTGTACTCTACCGTCACTTCCCCTTCCGATTCGGTATCGGAGCTATCGGTGTGGGCTTCGTTAGGGTCCGATACGTTTATTACGTCTGGCGGCACCCCTTCCGAATTTAGCTCCCTGCGTAGCATCACCCAAAGCTTTGCCGCCGCGGCTCGCCTCAAGTCCTACCGCGAGCAAATTGAGGAGGCCGAAAAAATGCTGCGCGATTCTGAAAAGGAAAAAGATAAGTTGGAGAAAGAACGGGAAGCATTGGCCAGCACTACCAAGAGCAACCTGGAGAAGATAGAGCAGCTAAAGCAGCAGAACGAAGCTAACAAGCTGAAATCAAGCGAGGATTCCGTAAAGCTCCTCGATAACGCCCGCCTACTAGAGTTACGTAAAGCCCAATTGCAACGCCGTCGCGACCGGCTCACCAACCTTGACCGGAAGTAACCATGGATAAAGACGCTCTCGATACCCTCCGCCAACTAAAGGAATGGCTGGATGCAGGTACCATTACTCAGCAGGAGTTTGATACCCTCAAACAGAAGCTCATATTCAATAGCGACGCTGCTAAGCCTGCTACTCCGCCCATTGCACCCATTGCTCCGCCGTCAGCTTCTGTAGCTACCCCTGCAGGACCTCCTGCGGCGCACCCTTCCGAGCCAACCTTCATTCCGCCGGTAGAGGAGCCCCTGTTGCCCCCCCTCGTGCACCATCCAGTAGCTCCTACCTCCAGCGCAGGCACTCCCGCGCCGCCCTACGCAGCTTCCGATTTTACACGCCCAAGCGAAGCTAGTCACCTAGGAAGAACTTCGCCAGCATCCGACGAAGCTACCTTTACCTCGCCTACTACCTATCAGGAGGAAGACTATGTGGCCGACGAGCCTTACGTTGCGCCCGCCAAAAGCCCCTTAGCGGCCATCCTGATTGTGGGTGGTATTGTAGCGCTGCTAGGGTTGGTAGCCTATCTAATGTTCGGTGGCCGCGAGTCGGAGCGCCTAACCAGTACTACTCTTACCGCTGCTGATACGCTGGCAGTGCAGCCCGAAGCTGGCCCGCAAGCCGAGCAAATTGATCTGCCACCCGCTGCCGCCCCTGAAACGGTGCGCGTAGCACCCGTAATACCTGTAACGCCCAGTGATTCGGTAGCGCAGCCTAGCACTGCCCCCACAGAAGAAACAGCTCTTCCGGCGCCTGCGGTGCCTGATGCCGTTGCTGGACAAGCTGCGGAAGCACGGATTCAAAGTATACTGAATGCGTACTACACCGACATGCAAGCCGCGCCCTTCGCGGCTGCCACGTATTTCGCGCCCAAGGTAGAGCGGTTTTACACCATGCAGAACACAACTCCTGGGGCTATCAATGACGAGCTCACGAAATCACACTTTCCTGAGTTTTTAGAAGCCGAAAGCCAGATTGAGCCGGGCACTCTCAAGGTGAGTGAGCCCGTAAATGATGGCTCTCGCGTGGTTACGTACCTAGAAAAGAGTAAGGCGTTGCGGCAGTCCATGCAAAAGCACCAGCAGACGACTGCACAAGTGCGGGTTCGCTTCGACCGAAATTTTAAGATTATCTATCTGCGCCAGGAGAAGCTGCTCGAAAACACATTTAGCGAATAAGATAGTTGCCCTTTTATCTGCTACCCGTATCCTGCAACCAGGAGCGGGTGGCTGTGTTTATTGCCCCAATGCTACCCTTCTTGTCTACTCGTTATTCCCGGCTTCCTCTACTATCAGTAGGAATAGTGGGACTGACTTCTTGCCTCTCGGTTATCAAACCTACCCATGATTTCGCAGTTAGGCCACAGCCTGAAGCGCCCGACTACCGCATGGAGGATAATTGGGCCGCCTTACCCGATCGGCTTGACTCAGCCGACGCAGTGCCTCGCCACACGTTGTTACGTGACCGGCAGCGCGATGCTCCGGTGGATGTATTTTTTGTGCACCCAACCACGTACTTTGGTCGTGGGCACTGGAATGCCAATCTGGCTGATGAAAAGGTAAACTACTTCACCAACAATACCTCCATGCGCAAGCAGGCCTCTGTATTCAACAGCACGGCCCGCATTTACGCACCGCGTTACCGGCAGGCCACGCTGTTTTCTTTCTTTGACGAAAAATCGGTGAATGGGAAGGACGCGCTAGACCTGGCGTACAGCGACGTCAAGGAGGCTTTTCAGTACTATCTCAAGCACTACAATCATGACCGACCTATTATTGTGGCCGGTCATAGTCAGGGAACCTACCACGCTACCCGCTTATTGCGCGAGTTTTTTGACAAAGACCCTAAGCTCCGTCGGCAGCTAGTAGCAGCCTACCTTGTTGGCTATAAAGTAAAGCCGGAGGAATACCAGGTGTTGCGTCCTTGTGAAGATTCTACGCAAACAGGGTGCTATGTCTGCTGGAATGCCGTGGAATGGGGCAACGAGTATCCTCCGTTTGACGGCGGCGTAGCCGTCAATCCCTTGACGTGGACGCGTGATACAGTTACGGCGCCAGCGTATTTGAATCTAGGTGGTGTGCCTAATAGCTTCAATAAGGCCGATAAGCGGATAGTTGATGCCAAAGTACATAACGGGTTAGTCTGGATTCATCCGCCCCAGCGCGAGGGGTATCCTCGCTTCCTGCTTCCTGGCCGGCCTGAACTACGCCACTCCTTCCATATTGCCGACTATAGTCTATTTTACTACAACATCCGGCAAAATGCCGAGGCTCGAGTGCGTACCTACCGTATGAAAATGGGGCGAGGGTAATGATGCTTTCTGTGGTGCGTATCTGTAGTTCAGCCAGAGGGTACTAAAAAGCCCCGCTAGTGACACTAGCGGGGCTTCTTGATCTATAGAGAACCTTAGTTCAATACCGAAGTCTGGCCTTTCAGGATCTGGCGAGCAACTGCGAGGTTCGTGTCACGGGTGTTTACTGCCAGATAAATGAATTTGTCACCAGTAGGCGAAAGCTTAATCAGGTGCAGCTGATCGGTTAGGGTCAGCAGGATGTCCTGCACCGTTTGATTCAGCTTCAATGCCTGGATGGCCTTTAGCTTCTGCTTTACCACTTCCGTGTTGTAAGCAGCCGCCGTATCGATATCGAAATCGGAAATATTAGAGTGTGAAGCGAGGGGCATGCCCGTTTCAGTTTCTACTACGGCTACGGCCAGTAGGGTGGGGAGCTCCTCAAGGATTTCTTTAACGGCTTGTTTTGGGCTTGACATGAGTCAAAAAGTTGAAAAGTTGTAAAAACAGTTGGTATATTTTATGAGGTATGCCGGCGCAAAATCTCCCAGGCCATGCCCAGATTTGTGTCAGCAAAGCGAACTGCAATGAAGCAGTACCATTGCCCGTTGTGCATCGGGCGCAAGGTGTGCAGTTGATCCTCTAGCATCACCGTGATGTCGGTCAGTGAGCCGCTGGGCATATTTCGCGCGGCTAGCGTATCAGTTGTCAGGCGAAGCAGTTTCGCGTAACGCAAGCTGATCTGGTTAGGGTTAAGCGTCGTCGCTGTAGTATAAGAAGCTAATACCCGCCCAGATTGTGTTTCTACCACGCAGGCCAGTAGAAGTTCAGGCATATCACCTAAAAGCTTCTCTAGGACGGTTCCGGCTTGTGTTCCTGCCGCATCCGACGTGCTGACTGTGATTTTTCGAATCTTGGGTCTGTTAAGAAAAGGAATATTCATCTAGTAAAAAAAGCGGGACATCTACCCAGCCCATAACTAGCCTAGAACTGCCACCAATGATGCTTTTTGGTTTTGCCTTCGCGAGGTAGCAGGGTCACGTTGTACGTGCTACGGCCATTGAGTTGTACTTCCTCTTCCTTGTAGCCGCCATAAGCGTACTGCAAGTTGTTTACCTTATTGGCTGCCACCAAAATGGTGTAATTGCCAGCCTTATCGGTGCTAACGCCACGACCGTTCACGCGGTCCAGAACGGTAGCGCCTACCAAAGGCGTGCCATTTTCGTCCAAAATACGACCACGCATTGTTACAAAGCGCACAGCAGATGCGGAAGAGGCAGACGTATTTGCATCTGCAGTCATTGCTGTAGTTGCATCAGCTACGGCTGGCAGGTTTTCAGTAGGCGTTGTAGCCGTAGGAAGGTTAGTGCCAGCGAATACGGCGCTACCAATAAGGGCACTACCAGCTACCAAAGAGGCGGCCCGGCGACGGAAACGCTGCGGCTCGGTTCGAATCATATCGAACTGGCGCTGCACCCATCCAACTGGGCGAACTTGGTGACCTTGCTTTTTCATTTCATAAAAACGAAGCAGCGTAGCGTCAGCATGGTTGCTATTCATTTTCATGAAAGCATCTACTGCCTCCGTGTTTTCAATTGATAAATCGCCACGTAAGTAAGCGTCCCGATATACGGGCAGAAGCTCACCCGTAGTCGGATGAAATGGGTTAGCGCTTAGCTTCATATTATCTTGTACAAAAGGTGTGGGGTAGGACGGTGGGCATATTATTGGACTATGCCGGTGATACAAAGGTGGGGCGCTGATTTTGAAATAAATAGCGCCTTCCTGGCATTAAAGAATAAGTCCTATTCACTAGTTTTCGTCTAATTATGGTGATCAACCGACGAAAGGCATATTATTATCAGTAAATACCGGAATATAAAGGATGAAAAAAATCTAAGCCCACTGTAATATTCTTAGAAAATAACCAGTCCATTCTATGTTTGGGATATGATGTTGGTACATAGTATAGGAGGCGCCGAGGCTTTTCTGCTTAATAATAAGCAATTAAGCTCGTCAGTAGTTGGTTGTGTAACCTGAATGGTAATCCTTTTCTCAATATGGGAATGGGTCCTGAATAGATCAGGCTAAGCCTTGAGCTAGACAAAAAAGA
>NZ_JZIR02000035.1:0-38224 GCF_000961955.2 Hymenobacter sp. AT01-02 | reverse complement strand
GATGATCGGTCCGTTGCCCGCGACGAGCCAGGACTGCCTGAAAACCTTCTTGCGCCTTTGCGTAGAGGCGGCCTATTTCTTCCGGTTGATCTTGGAGGTCGCAGTCCATCACGACTATCCACTCCCCACTACATGCTTCCAGACCCGCTGTAATCGCATGGTGCTGCCCGAAGTTTCGGGATAGGCGAATGCCACGTATTCGCGGATCATCAGCAGCATGCTGTTGAATAACTACCCAATCCTGTCCGGGGCTTCCATCATCAACCAAGATGATTTCATAACTAATGTTCAACGAGGTGAGTGCCTGCCTGACCCTGTTCAGCAACTCGCTTACAATACTCTCGGCCCTGTACACGGGGCTAACTACAGAAAGTATGGGTTTGGGAGCCATGGAAAATAAAAAGCGGCACTTTAGTTGTCGAAACAGACATCAAAGATAAGAATGCTGGCTTGCTTCCCTTGGCGCTAATTGGAGCAATACGTTCAAGTAGGTTGACGTACCTTTGTTTGCCTGCTTTGAAAGCTTTGTAAAGTGGGCTTATAACTCCTATGCGAATACTTTTCATTGCCCCTTACCCGTATGGAAAGGCGCCCTCTCAACGGTTTCGATTTGAGCAGTATCTCGATTTGCTTAAGCAGGAAGGACATGAATGGGACCTAGAGCCCTTCATCAATGAGAAAACGTGGGATATACTGTATCGTCCGAGGCATACCGTGGACAAGGTAGCCGGCATTGTAGGAGGCTTTCTTCGCCGTGTACTCTTATTATTCCGGGTTAGACAGTATGACTATGTTTTCATTCACCGTGAGGCTTCACCTATTGGTCCACCAGTGTTTGAGTGGATCATAGCGCGCCTGTTAAGAAAAAAGGTGATTTATGATTTCGACGACGCTATTTGGATTCCAAACACATCTGAAGCGAACAAGATTGTAGCTGGCATAAAGTGGCATCAGAAAGTAGCCAATATTTGCCGATGGGCCTACAAGGTGAGTTGTGGTAATGACTATTTACGCAGTTATGCTCGGCAGTTTAACCCCCACGCTGTGGTTAATCCAACAACCATAGACACTGTGCATCTGCATAATGAGGTAAAGGATCAGCAGGTAGCTGAAACACCAGTCATTGGTTGGACAGGTACTCATTCTACGCTCAAGTATTTACACCAACTAGTGCCTGTGCTGGCAAAATTAGAGGAGGAGTTTCATTTCACTTTCAAGGTGATATCGAACCAGCCTCCAAACTTGCCTTTAAAGTCACTGGTGTATCAGCCGTGGCGTAAAGAGTCTGAAATACAAGATTTGTTAACTTTTCACTTAGGAGTGATGCCTTTGGAGGATGATCCTTGGGCTAATGGAAAGTGCGCATTCAAAGCGTTGCAATATATGGCATTGGGAATGCCAGCATTAGTATCACCAGTTGGTATGAACAAGGAAGTTGTAACGTCTGATTACAACGGGTATGTGTGTACTACACCAGTTGAATGGGAAGCAGCTTTACGAAAGCTTTTACAACAGCCCGCCCTTCGTACTGAGTTGGGGAAAAATGCGCGGTACACTATTGAGCAGCGCTACTCTGTTACAGCAAACTGTCGCAACTTTTTAGAGCTTTTCAGCTGAATTGCACGTGCGGGCTTTTTTCGCATCGCTTGAGCTTTGTGCTGCATAATATAGAGTGCACCCAGGTAGAAAGGCATCAACGGTATTTTATAGCGCACCAAAGTGCCAAAATTTCCACTATTTACCCCAACACCAATAGCAAAGATCAGCGAGAAAATAAAGCAGAATGTTAGAATTGGTTCTGCAGCTATAAGTCGAAAGCTTTTCAAAAGCCCTGTTTTATAAAATAAACTAACTGTTAAATAAATAAACAAAGTGGCCTCTAACGCTGAAAGGAGCATAACTGGGTTACGAGCCTCAAACAAAAAAGGGCGGTACAGAGAAACAACAATTGCTTGTGGTGCAACTTTGACGATGGACGATGCTGAGCCATCAAACTCACCAATGTTATACGCTGATCCGCTTACTACCTGTTGTGTTAAATAATAATTATTAATCTTGCTTCGCTCACCTATTTTATCAATATCATACTTTTCATCGCCTGCGGTAAGCTTTGTTGCACCAAAAGCTCCAACAATCAACCCTAGCACAATAAATAAGGGCTTTAATATTACTCTAAGAGCAGCAGATTTTATTTTTTGGCTATATTCATTAAACACCCAAAACAGTGCCGGTGGAAGGAAAGATAATAAGATATATATTTTAACTGAAGCAATTATATATGCACCTATTGCTCCTAATAGTGCAGCTGTAAAGATTCCGCGTGGACGAATTATTGCATTATAAAATCCATAAAAAACCCATCCTAATGCTCCCATACAAATAGAATCTTTCATTAAGCCAGATCCCCAAAAAAATACAGATGGAAGGAAAAAGACTGCTATGGCTAATTTCTTATAGGCAAGGGGAAAAATTCTTAAAAATGTGAGGTACATAGCCCACATGCCTGAAAAGCTAGTGATGGCAAAAAACAGTCCTATAACAGTGTAAGTATTAAAACAAAAAAGAGCGAAGAAAGAGGCTACTTTGATAACGAAAAACTCAGTAGGAGCGCGGTACCATTCCATCATAACGGCATACTTATTAGTCTCCGGGTCATATTCTCCGTGTGACAATAATAACTTAATGCCGATGATGGGGGAATCGGTGAAAGCACTATAGACTGTTTTTACGTGATTGAAATAATTAAACGTATCACCGCCTCCGTAATAGAACTGATAGATTAAACCTAACCCAATAGCACCTACAAACTTTACGGATAACGCTGGTATAAAATACTTTTTTGTCAGAGCGTTAGTAAAACGCTTACGCACGGCAAATGCTATTCCGTAGAAAATAGCTAAGTAAAACGGAGTAAGAAAAAGATCTTTGAGTTCCATGCGTAGCGGGGCGTGTCTACTTCTTGTTTTTCTTTAGATACGCTTTTGCTTCTATGTATTGTTCCGTATCGTGCTCTGATACATCTCGTACTACTGTGTAGTAACGAATAGCGGCTTTTTTGTCCTTGTCCTGATCGGCTAGGCGAGCCAGCGCTAGATTTGCGTACACGTAAAAGCCACCATTCACTTCTCCTGTGCTTTCGGCAAAGACTATACAGCGCTGGTAGTACTCTTTGGCCTTGGCTATATTTTTATACTTGTTTTGGGTCAGCCAACCTAAAAAATAGGTTGCGTATCGCCCGCTGATAGCCTCGTAGCCAGGCATGCCACGGTTAAGTTTATCGAGAATATCTCGGCTGATTCGCTCGCATTCTCTGAACTCACTTTGGTTAAAGCAGACTAGTGCGTAGAAACGCTGACAATAGGCGTTGTCGGGATAGGTGGAGGCCATATACCGTGCAATTGGCAGGGCTGCTTCGGGTTTGTTCTCCTCGTTGAGCAGAATCTTCATCAGAAATACCCTCGCCTCAGGGCCTACGTAAAAGCCATTGTCGGCTACGTTGCGCAACTGCTGTAATCCTAAGTCCTTATTCCCTTTTGGGAAAAAGAGGAGCACTGGTTTCAGCAGGGCATAATTCTCAGGAATCCAGACGGCGTAATAATTGAAAAGAGCCTGCCCAAACAAAAACTCGGGGCTCAGTCCGTTGGCCTCTTTGCTAATCTCCAGATAATCAAGCGCCCGTTTGGCGCTGACAGTTGCTTTCCGCCAATCGCGTCGGTCAGCATGTAGGCGGCCATCAAATCCATACGCCGCTGCCAGAAAGAAACAGGCTTCGTAGTTACGGTTGTCAGCTTCGTACAAGGCTTCGCCCTTAGTGATGGCCGTATCCATGTACGCAAAGAAGAGCTTGTCGTACTGCTTCGTTTGATTGTTGGTTGGCATGATCTTCCACCAGGTACTGAGGCCTAGTAGAAAGTAGGGCATAGGATGATTGGGATAGCGTCGGCGTAGAGAGCGGAACTGGCGTTCTGCCTTGTCGTACTTGAAGTTATATAAGTTATAAACCGCCCCTTCCAATTCCGTCTGAATATCCTTGTCGAGTAGCAGCCAGCCTTCCGTATCCACAGCATTGGGTGCTATGTCTACGTTATCTAACTGCACTTGGCGCGAGGTATCAATAGGAGCAACCCTGGTAGATTCCGGTTGCTGCGCTAGCGCCGCCAGCGGCAACAGCACCATCAACAGGACAAAACGGAGTTTTTGAATCATAATCACAGCTACTTGCGGCTTCATCCTAACGGAGAATATCTGATGAACCCACCCACGAAAAGGCTAAACTAGGACTTTTATCCTAATTTTGGACAAATAATATACACCTCATGCAGCTTTTAGAAACCTTATGCCGCGTAGCTGCGCCTTCCGGCAATGAAGCACCTCTAACAAAATTCTTGCTAGACTACATTCAACGGTATCAGTCGAGCTGGCGCACCTTGCCAACCCTCCTGCAAGGTGAAGAGTTTCAGGATTGCATTATTCTAGTATTTGGTAAGCCTAGAACGGCTGTTTTTGCTCATATTGACAGTATCGGCTTCACGGTGCGCTATGGCCGCCAACTAGTGCGCATTGGCGGGCCTGACGTGGAAACTGGTTACCAGCTAGTAGGACAGGACACGGAGGGGCCAATTTTATGCCGCTTGGTAGTAGATGAGAATACCGGCGCACTTAGCCACGATTTTCACCGGGAAATTGAGCGGGGTACGGAGCTTACGTTTCAATGCGACTTCCGAGAAACTGAGACGACAGTGCAAAGCTGCTACCTGGATAACCGGCTGGGAGTATGGAACGCCCTTCGGCTTTGCGAAACACTGGAAGATGGTATCATCGTTTTCTCTTGCTGGGAGGAGCACGGCGGTGGCTCGGTGGCCTACTTAGCCAAGTACATCTACGAGACCTATGGAGTACGCCAGGCGCTTATTTCGGATATAACGTGGGTGACAGAGGGAGTTCAACCTGGTCTAGGAGTGGCTATTTCTATGCGCGACTCGCTAATCCCGCGACGTAGTTACGTGGAGCGCATTCGCCGCATTGCCCAAGAAGCCGGGATTCCTCATCAGCTAGAGGTCGAAAGTAGTGGTGGCTCTGATGCTAAAGAGTTGCAACATGGCGCTCAGCCATGGGATTGGTGTTTTGTGGGTGCACCGGAGGATAATGTGCATTCACCAAACGAAATCGTAGATAAGCGTGATATAGCTAGTATGCTAGTGCTATACCAAGTGTTATTGAAGAGGCTATAAAATTACTATTGCATAGTACCTTTGTTTTGTTTCCACAACCACATTCTTTTTTGTGCACTCCGTAAGCAAACGAAAGGACCCTGCTGCTCTTAAGCATCTAACATATCAAGAATTAGACGTTCTTCACTCATTACGTGGTTTCTGTGCTTTTTACGTAGTGATATTTCACGCTAAATACCTTGTTTGGTCAGGGGGGCGTCAGTTCTTAGATGTGCACCCTCGTAGCTCTTGGAGTGTATTAGACTATATATTGTTTGGCCTCGATATGCTCAGCTCAGCGGGCTACGAGATGGTTATATTGTTTTTTGTGTTATCCGGGTTTTTTATTCGATATGCACAATTACGTAAACACCGCAAGCCTTTGCCTTTCTATATTAATAGAGTAGCCCGAATCTATCCGCCTTATCTATTCGCATCGGTTCTTGCAGTATGCGTTCTATGGTGTGTTGCTACATTAGTACCTGCTGCGTTATCTGTGTCTAATGGCAGGGAGCTGAATATAACATTAAATCAAGCTTGGCATGAGCTGCAAGCTTTAAATTTACACGGGATTATAAGTACGTTAGGCTTTATGCCTATAGGTAAAATTTATATTGGCTATAATGATGTATATTGGTCGTTATTGCCAGAGGCAATATTTTATCTTATGGTTCCTTTATTTTTATGGCAAGTAAGAATTTATTATATCGCATCTGTCGTTTTACACATGGTAGGGCTTGTTTTGTCCTATGAAGTGGGGCTTAATCCTTTCATTGATTACTTTTTTACATATAATTTATATTTTGCAATAGGTGCTTTTGTTTATGATATAGTAATTGAAACAAGGTGGCTCGTTTCGTTTCAACATGTTTCAGGTTGGATATTAACAGTTGTAGTAGGAATATTATTTGTATTGCTATTAGTACTAGCCGTACTAAAGTTGAAACCTCTATCTGGTATGGTAGCAGCTTTGTTAGCTGTTATAAGTATATTAGCGTTGCTGGTGGGTAAAGTATCTCGTCAAAACATCTTAATGCGCGCGTTACACAAATTAGGTGTATTTAGCTTTTCTCTCTATCTCTATCACTTTCCACTCCTACTTCTGTGTTATGGGGGAATGGTGTATTTGACGGGCGAAACGATATTCTATGAGCGCTACTACTGGCTAGCAGTACCACTAGTAACAATCGTAGCTTATGTGCTATATCAGGTTACTGAGCGAGTTTCTGTCAACTATTTTCGGAAAGTGTAAGCTTTAGGTTATATAACTATCTGTCAGGGGCTTGGAGTTACTGGTAAAACTTTTATTTTACTAGCAACTCCAAGCCCCTGTTTTTATCATTCAGCTCAAACCCCACCGTTTATGATGATGATTCTCTATGTCGTGCCGGCACTGGGTGTGCTGGCGTTGGTCTACACGTGGCTTCGTTCTGGGTGGGTGAGTCGCCAGCCGGCAGGCGAGGAGCGCATGCGCACTATTGCTGGCTACATTGCTGATGGTGCAATAGCCTTTTTGAAAGCGGAGTACCGGGTAATGGTCCTCTTCGGCTTGATGGCGTGTGGGTTCTTGTTTTATTTGGGTAGTACCGGCGAGAAATCGAGCCCGGTTATTGTCATTGCCTTTCTCATTGGGGCAGTCTTCTCGGCTTTGGCTGGCTTCATTGGGATGAAGATTGCCACCAAGTCCAACGTGCGGACGGCCCAGGCGGCGCGTACTAGCTTGAGCCAAGCGTTAAATGTGTCCTTCTCGGGTGGCTCGGTGATGGGTATGGGCGTAGCCGGTCTGGCCGTACTAGGTTTGGGCTCTTTGTTCCTAGTGTTCTACCAGCTATTTGTAGTTGGGAAGGGTAGTGCCAATGGAGTGGAAATGGAAACCGCTTTGGAGGTGCTAACGGGCTTTTCTTTAGGAGCCGAAAGTATTGCCCTGTTTGCCCGGGTAGGCGGCGGCATTTATACCAAGGCTGCCGACGTTGGGGCCGACCTAGTAGGAAAAGTAGAAGCGGGTATCCCAGAAGATGACCCGCGCAACCCCGCTACCATTGCCGACAATGTAGGCGACAACGTGGGCGACGTAGCAGGCATGGGGGCCGACTTATTTGGCTCTTACGTAGCTACTATTTTGGCTACCATGGTGCTAGGGCGGGAGGTTGTAGCGCGGGGCGATGAGTTTCAAGGGCTCTCGCCTATTCTGCTGCCTATGGCCATTGCCGGACTGGGTATTATCGCCTCGTTGATTGGGATCCTGACCGTTCGGGTGCGGGAGGGAGGGAATGTGCAGGCTGCACTCAACCGCGGTAATTATGTCTCTGTGCTGGTATCAGGTGCATTCTCCTATGCGCTTATTCGCTGGATGCTGCCTCCCGAGGACCTTACGATTCGTGGGATTACCTTTAATGCAACGGGCGTATTCTATGCAGTGGTAGTTGGCCTGGTCGTAGGCACGCTAATGAGTATTATCACGGAGTACTACACTGCTATGGGCAAGCGCCCGGTGCTTAGCATCGTTCGGCAAAGCTCAACGGGGCATGCTACCACCGTTATTGGAGGGCTGGCCGTAGGTATGGAAAGTACCGTGCTACCCATTATAGTGCTAGCAGCGGGTATCATTCTAAGCTACGAGTGTGCTGGATTGTATGGCGTAGCCATTGCCGCGGCCGGCATGATGGCTACTACGGCCATGCAACTGGCCATTGATGCCTTCGGGCCTATTGCCGACAACGCTGGCGGTATTGCCGAGATGAGCGAATTGCCGAAGGAGGTGCGCGAGCGGACTGATATTCTCGATGCTGTTGGCAATACGACAGCAGCCACGGGGAAAGGCTTTGCCATTGCTTCGGCGGCTCTCACGTCGCTGGCTTTGTTTGCGGCCTTTATGGGTACGGCCAACATCAGCAGCATTGATATCAGCGACGCACGCGTGCTAGGTGGGCTTTTCGTTGGAGCTATGATTCCGTTTATTTTCTCGGCGCTAGCTATTTCCGCCGTAGGGCGCGCTGCAATGAGCATGGTGCAGGAAGTGCGGAGGCAGTTCCGGGAAATTCCAGGAATAATGGAAGGTACGGGCCGACCCGAATACGAGAAGTGCGTGGCTATTTCCACCCAGGCCGCTATTCGGGAAATGATGTTGCCGGGGGCTATTGCCCTGCTAGTGCCAGTAGTAGTAGGCTTCACGATGGGGCCGGAAGTATTGGGGGGTACGCTGGCTGGCGTAACCGTGAGCGGGGTGCTAATGGCCATGTTCCAAAGCAATGCCGGTGGTGCCTGGGATAACGCCAAGAAATCCTTCGAGAAGGGGGTAGAAATTGACGGCAAGATGGAGTTCAAGGGATCCGACGCGCACAAAGCTTCCGTTACGGGAGATACCGTAGGTGACCCCTTCAAGGATACCTCTGGGCCTAGTATGAACATCCTCATCAAGCTCATGAGCATCGTGTCACTGGTAATTGCCCCGCACATTGCGGCTCCTGAGCGGGCAGTGGCCCAACAGAACACCAGTGTTCAGGTGCACAAGCCAGAACTGAAAGCTCAACTGCGTAGGGCTACTCCTCGAGAAAATTTATTCTCCGCGGAGGCTTTTTTTCACTTAATGCGACACTTGTAGAGGTAGCGCCTACCGCCTCGTTAGTAATAGGAGTAGCAAGTACTGCCCTGGGCTGAATAAGCTATAGCCAAACGCAACGCCGCCGTTCCGAGCCCGGACGGCGGCGTTTTTGTGCTACCTTTGCCCACCCGCACAACCACGGCCCTACCTTAAACGGATGAATTCGGACCATATTTCGCTGCACAACAAGCAGTTTGAGCCGTACCTGACTGCCGACCAGCTCGCTACTGCTATCGGCGCAGTCGCCGCCCGCCTCAACCAGGACTACGCTGGACAGCAGCCCATTTTCGTGTCTGTTCTCAACGGCTCGTTCATGTTCACTGCCGATCTGCTTAAGGCCGTGACGCTCGACTGCGAAGTGTGCTTCATCCGGGTCGCTTCCTATGAGGGTACTTCTACCACGGGTAAAGTGAAGGAAGTACTTGGGCTGACCGAGGAATTGGCTGGCCGTCCCGTAATTATCCTGGAAGACATCGTGGATACAGGTCATACCATGCGGATGCTCCTGGAAACCCTCGGCGCTCAAAAGCCTGCGTCGCTGGAAGTAGCTACGCTGTTTTTGAAACCCGATTGCTTACAACACCCCCTCGAGATTCGCTACGTGGGCCTGAGCATCCCCAACGATTTCATTGTGGCTATGGCCTTGATTATGACGGCTTGGGGCGCAACTACCCCGATGTGTATAAAGCAGTCTGAAAAAGGTGCAAGTTGCTGGCTAGCTAAAATTCGCTGGCGACCATAGAGGCTTTCCTGTTCGTTGCGTATCTTTCCAGAACCCCACTCATTTTCCCCTACCTCCGCGTAACTCCCCGCTACTCATGCTGAACCTCGTGCTCTTCGGCCCACCCGGCGCCGGCAAAGGAACGCAAAGCCAAAAGCTAATTGCCCGTTACAACCTAGTTCACCTTTCAACGGGTGATTTGCTGCGCGCCCAAATTACGCAGGGTACCGAATTGGGCTTGCGCGCCAAAAAACTCATGGATGAAGGCCTGCTCGTGCCGGATGAAGTAGTGATTGGCATGATTGACAGTGCTCTTAATGACAACAAACAGGCTGCTGGCTTCATCTTCGACGGTTTTCCCCGCACTGTACCCCAGGCAGAAAGCCTAGATCAGCTACTGGCCAAGCACGATACCAAGGTGTCCTGTATGGTAGCGCTAGAAGTAGCCGAAGAAGAACTAGTGAAGCGTTTGTTGGAGCGCGGGAAGACTTCCGGCCGCCCCGACGATCAGAACGAGGAGAAAATCCGCAAGCGTGTAACGGTGTATAACACCGAAACTGCTCAGGTGGCTGGCTATTACGCCCAGCAAGAGAAATTCCATGCCCTCAATGGCATTGGGGCTATCGAAGATATCTTCGGTCAGATCTGCACCATCTTGGATGAGCAGCTACCTGCCACTTCGGAAAGCAGCCGTCAGGCAACCGACGAAGTAAAAGCGTAACTTTGCAGCTACTACCCATTGGGGTAGTGGCAGAACTATCTGTCATCCTGGGCATCGCAAAGAACTCCCCGCGCATTTGTAATGAATGCGGTGGTTGTTTTTGCAATGCGCAGGATGACAGTTGTTTTTAGGCAGCGCCAGACGCTTCATCCTAACTTTCATTTTTCATTCTTTCCCACTGTGGCTTCTAATAACTTCATCGACTACGTCAAAATCAACTGCCGCTCGGGCAAGGGAGGAGCGGGCTCGCACCATTTCTTCCGGGCTAAAGGCCTCCCCAACGGTGGCCCCGACGGTGGCGACGGCGGCCGTGGTGGCCACATCATTCTAGAAGGCAACTCCCAGCTCTGGACGCTGCTGCACCTACAATACCAGAAGCACCTAATTGCTAAGCCTGGCGAGAACGGTGGCGAGAACCTGCGCACGGGCGCCCAGGGCGACGATATCATCATTCAGGTGCCTCTTGGTACCATTGCTCGTGATGCGGAGACTGGCGAGAAAAAACTGGAAATAACAGAGCACGGCCAGCGTCTTATCCTTACGCCGGGCGGCCGGGGGGGGCTTGGCAACGACCACTTCAAGTCTGCTACCAACCAGGCTCCGCAGTATGCCCAACCCGGCGAGCCTGGTATTGACGAGTGGGTAATTCTAGAGCTCAAGCTGCTGGCCGATGTTGGTTTGGTGGGATTTCCTAATGCTGGTAAGAGCACATTGCTGTCCGTTGTATCGGCGGCTAAGCCCAAAATTGCTGATTACGCTTTCACGACTCTAACGCCTAACCTCGGAGTAGTAGCCTACCGCGACTATAAGTCGTTCGTGATGGCCGACATTCCCGGTATCATTGAGGGGGCCGCAGAAGGTAGGGGCTTGGGGCATCGGTTTTTGCGGCACGTGGAGCGCAACTCCATCCTTCTGTTCATGATCAGCTGCGATTCGCCAGACATCAACGCCGAATACGAAGTGTTGCTGAATGAATTGGAGCAGTTCAATCCGGAACTGCTGGAGAAAAAGCGTTTGTTAGCCATTACCAAATCAGATATGCTAGACGACGAGCTGGAGGCAGAAATCCGGGAGTCTCTACCTACTGAGCTGCCGACCATCTTTATTTCTAGCCTCACCAACAAAAATATTCAGCCGCTGAAGGATATGATCTGGCAAGCGCTTCACGCTGAATAAGTAGTACAGCCGCCTAGCATGAAGCAACGCTGCCAGCAGTTCTCTGCGAGTGTTGCGGACTCTACTAAGGATTTGCGCCAGTGCGTCTGAACTAACTACCTGGCTTTCGGAGTTTCTGTGCCACAATGACAGCTGACCTGGCTTTGGCAAACTCCTTGTGACGCGACTTGGCTCTATGTCTTCCCGATTCAACCCATTCCGACGATTTCAAGCGAAAATGGCTGACGATAAAACTCCCCAACCCGAGGATACCCAATTCGACCAAGTTGACGCTGCCGCTGACCACGTAGCCGGCGAGCTTCCCCAAGAACCCACTGCGCCTGAACTAGGAACCGTGGAAAGCGCCGATACGGAACCTGCAGCCGGATCAAAAACCGACGCCGAATTGGCTGACCTGAAGGATAAGTACTTGCGTCTGGCGGCCGAGTTTGAAAACTACAAGCGCCGCACCACCAAGGAGCGCGCCGACCTGTTTAAAACTGCCAACCAGGAGTTAATGGTTGCCCTGCTGCCCGTCCTCGACGATTTCGACCGGGCCCGCCATCATACCAAAGACACTGACAACGCAAGCGCGGTGCGTGAGAGCATCGACATCATTCAAAACAAACTTCAGAAGACGCTGAGCCAAAAAGGTTTAGCTTCTATGGAGGCCAAGGGCGGTGCTTTCGACCCCGAACTGCACGAAGCCATTACGCAAATTCCGGCTCCTTCTGAGGATCTAAAAGGTAAGATTGTGGACGAGGTAGAAAAAGGCTACTATCTCGGCGACAAAGTGATCCGCCACGCCAAAGTGGTGTTGGGTCTGTAATAAGAAGTTGTCATGCTGACGAAGGAAGCATCTCTACCGCTTGCTTCGAATAAACCACTCTGGTAGAGATGCTTCCTTCGTCAGCATGACAGACGAAGTACAACGAGATGGCAACGAAGCGAGATTATTACGAGGTGCTAGGCGTAGCCAAAAACGCTTCGGGCGACGAGATAAAGAAGGCCTACCGGAAGGTGGCCATCAAATATCACCCCGATAAAAACCCCGACGACCCCACGGCCGAAGACAAGTTCAAGGAAGCCGCAGAGGCCTACGAAGTGCTGTCGGACGCCAATAAAAAGGCCCGCTACGATCAGTATGGGCACCAGGGCATGGGCGGTAACGGTGGTGGTCCGAACATGGAGGATATCTTCTCCCAGTTCGGTGACATCTTCGGTGGCGGCGGTTTCGAAGGCTTCTTTGGCGGCGGTGGCCGTGGCCAAGGTGGTCGGCGCGTACGCAAAGGCTCTAACCTGCGCATCAAGCTCAAGTTGGACCTCGAAGAAATAGCCAACGGCGTTGAGAAGAAAATTAAGGTGAAGCGCTATGTGGCGTGCAACACCTGCTCGGGTACCGGTGCTAAAAATGGCACTGATCTCAAAACCTGCGGTACGTGTAACGGCCAGGGCCAGGTGAAGCGGGTAGTAAATACCATGTTGGGTCAGATGGTAAGTGCTTCTACTTGCCCTACCTGCGAAGGCGAAGGCAAAGTAGTCACTAGCAAGTGCGATGTATGCCAAGGCGAGGGCCGTCAGTTGCACGAGGAAGTTATTCCGATTAACATTCCGGCAGGTGTAGCCGAGGGCATGCAGCTAAGCATGAACGGCAAGGGTAATTACCCCGAGCGTGGGGGCGTACCCGGCGACTTGCTCATTCAGATTGAGGAGGAGCCGCACGAACTACTGAAGCGCGACGGCAACAACATCATGTTTGAGCAGTATATCTCGTTCGTGGATGCAGCCTTGGGCGCTAGTATTGAGGTGCCTACCATTGAAGGCAAAGTAAAAATCAAGGTAGAGCCAGGCACCCAGCCCGGTAAAATCTTGCGCTTGCGTGGTAAGGGTATCAAGGACATCAACGGCTACGGCCGTGGCGACCAGCTTATCCACCTCAGTGTATGGACGCCCAAGAATGTAACCAGTGAGGAGCGGGAGTTGCTAGAGAAACTACGCGACGCCCGCAATTTCACCCCGAACCCTGGTAAGAACGAGAAAGGCTTCTTCGAGAAAGTGAAAGAGTATTTTCAATAAGCACGTGACAACTTAGCTCTTCGTGAGTTTTACAGTTGTTAAAACGCCCACCTTCTTCGCTGGAGGTGGGCGTTTTGTATGATAAGGGTTAACTACTGGCGTATGGCCTAGCCCTGATCAATGAGCTCCAGCGCTTTCTCTAGTAGCTCGTCGCGGCCAGCTTGCAGGCCTTGCACGGTGGGGTGCATTTCTACATCCGGTACAATGCCTACGCGCTGGGTTTCGCGGCCATCTGGGTAGTAAATACCAATGCCGGAAATCATAGTGGACAGGTTACCGGGCAGGGCAAACCGCGACACATTGCCATCGGCGCCGGCGGTTGTGCTGCCCAGCACAGTGGCGCGTGGCGCGGTACGTAAGGCCATCGTTGTGTATTCGGCTTGGCTTTGCGTTTCCTCATTTACCAAGATGACTACCTTGCCGGGGTAAGCCTGGCCTTTACCGGGGCGCACGTGCAGGGCGTTGGTCCAAGTGAATAACCCAGGTTGGCTAGGAACCGGGATGGAGAACTTGACGAACGGAGTGGGCCTTAGCACTAGGTACTGCGACAAAGTGAACACCACAAACTCGGCGGGGTAGTTTCGGATGTCGATTACCAAGCCTTTGGTTTGACTGAACTCGGACATGATGCGGGGCAAGCTTTTCGTACTGATCTGCCTAGCGTGAGGTAGCCCACATCGGGCCGTAGGAAGCGGTGGCTACTATCAGTAGCGGCGGTCTGGGTAGGTGGGGTGAGGGAGGAGAGGCTAACTCGGTTTACGTCGAGCGTGCTGGCTTTACCGTTGCGGATAATGCCTAGGCGCACCGTGGGGGTATTGCCGCGCAGTAGCATTCCGGCCATGTTGCGCAACTGGGTAGGCTGGTTGGAAGCAGGAAAAATAGGCTGGCGTGCTTTCACCCAATCTGCCACTATTTCCCCGTCTACCGTCGTGATAATGTCGCCGGGTTGTAGCACAGTGGGCGCGGCTTGCGTTGTTGGACGCAGCTTGGCTACTACGGCCTGCTGCTGCACAAACTGAATGCTGACGGGCACGGTATAATTGCCACGGTAGTCGGTGAGCACCTTGTCGGCCCCCCAGAGGTTAGCGTGGGTGTCATGAACGCGCGCAATTAAGCGTAGCGCCGCTAATCGGTAGTGGAGTGCATCCGGTGCGTTGGCGAATTGTGGAATGAACTCCGAGAGGACGGGCTGCCAGTCTTCCCCAATGGCATACTTGTAGGGAAAGAAATACTCAATGATGTTCCAATAGCGGAATAGACCCAGCAGGCGGTAGCCGCATCGGGATAGGCCATCTGGGCGTAGGCATCTTCGTGCAGAAACGCCAAGTTGCCGGCTTCGGCTGGCCCCACGTAGTAGTGGGCTGTCGCGGCTGCGGGGTGCGCGCGCAGGTACAACAGCTGCTGCTGCAGTTCCTTGCTGAGTTGCTTCCCGTCGGTCAGCCAAGCAAGGGTGGGCTGCACCCGAATTTTACTTGGGGAGACGGTGGCAGCCACGGGGCTAGTAACGGGGCCCAGGCCAGTAAGCCACGTGCTGAGCACCCGGCTACGGTCTGCTTGGTTTTGGCTGGCTAGCACGGCCGGCATGATGCGAAATAGCTCCTTATCCCAGTTGTAGTCGCCCCGGGCTACGGCGGGGTGGTAGTATTTCACAAAGCCCCACACCTGACCCAGCACCGCTAGGTTCTCAACTTGCTGCGCGCTAAGCTTGCTGAACGCAATACCGGAGCTTTTCTGGAAGGCCGTATCCGCGTCGGCTTTGTACACTGTCGCGGCTTTGGGGCGGGCTTGGGTGAGCGGTTTGCCGTCGATAGTGAGGCTTAGATTATCAAGCCACGCGCTGCCAGTACCTACCAGCAGGCCGCCTAGGTAAATAGTTTTTGCCTCGGGCGCCAGGGGCAGCGTTATAGAATACAGCTGCCAATCGTGCGTGCCTTGGAGGTTGACTTTCTGCATGTTGTCGAACCCTAGCGTGCCGTTCGGGCCATCCAGGCGCATCCAAAGTCCCGCGAAGCCATTCTGAACGGCCTCCGTTTTTAAGTAGCCGCTGAGGGTGATGGACTTACCCTGGTAACGAGCCGGTATGGCCCAATGCGCGGCCCCAAAACTGTTCGTGCCAGCATCGTAGGAGGACTGGAGCCGCACGGAGTAGCGGCCCTGTTGGTACACCACGGAATCGGTTTGCACTTGGTAGCCGGGAGTGGGGGCACCGGGGCTATGGATGCCGGGTGCCCAGCCGGCAGGTAGGTGGCGGGCTTTGTCTTGAGTTTCTAAGTCAAGATTAATGGAAGCAAGGGTAGTGGATTGGGCTTTCACCCAAGAGCCGCTGAGCAAGATGCCGCAGCCAAGAAGCCAAGTAGTATAACGGGTAGGCACAGAACAAAAGAATAGAGGATGAATAATGCTACCAGTAAGATGCATAAAAGCCCCTTAAGGTGGCAGGCAGAAACTAGAAAATGGTAGCAACGGGCCGCCGTCAGGAAATAATTTTAGGTTGGGCTGTAATGCTGGGCTCGGCTCGGCGACTCATGTTGCGTTACTCTATTAGCCTATTGTACTCGTGTCAGCCTCTGCTACTTCTGCGCCGTTCGTGGCCCACCTTGCTGCCCATCAGTTGCTACTGCAACGCATTTGCCGGATGTACTCTGCCAATGCCGACGACCGCCAGGACTTGTACCAGGAAATTGTGCTGCAACTCTGGCGCGCCTACCCCAGCTACGAGGCCCGGGCTAAGTTCAGCACTTGGCTTTACCGCATTGCCCTAAACGTGGCTATTTCCGACTTGCGCCAACGGACCCGCAAGCCGGCCGCCGAACGGTTCGGGCCCACCGTGCCGGACGTAGCACCTCCTCCCGAGCCGGGGCCCGACGCCGAGGATCTGGCTCAGCTCTACCATGCCATCGGGCGTCTTTCCGATGTGGAAAAGGCCTTTGTGCTCTTGTATCTCGAAGAACGCACCTACGAGGAAATGGCCGACATCCTTGGCATTACCCAGAACAATGTGCGCGTGAAAATGCATCGCGTGCAAGACAAGCTTCGCCACCTGCTAACCCAACCCGCCTAATGGACCTCGATAACTTCCGCCGCCAGTGGCAACAGGGTCAGCCCTCCGAGACCTTGGATGCGGCTGCTCTTTCTCAGTTGTTGACTCGCCGCTCTACTAGCCCGGTAGCGAAAATGCTGCGCAATGCGTGGCTAGAATCGGGGTTTAATGTGCTGTGCTTTCTGATCTTCGGCTCAGTACTAACGGCACCAGCAGCTACCCAAAGTACCTTGGGGCTGGCTCGTAGTATATCTGCGGCTATGCTGGTGCTGTGTGTGGTAGCCGGGTACTACTACTACCACAAGGTGCAGGTGCTTCGGCAACTGCGCCAAGCCAACGGCCCCCTCCGAGACCATGTGGCACGCCAGCTTCGCACGCTTCGGCAATTGATGCACTTGTACAACCTTGGTACGCTATGGAGCATTCCGGCCGTCTTTCTGATAGTCTTGGGCTTTTTGGGTGTTCAGCTTTCCCAGAAGCTAGCGGGCCAGAAACTGCTACTTAGCCTGGTCATCACGACCGGGATAGTTCTGGTAGTAGGGGGAGCTACTTTTCTGCTGATGCGCCAAACTATGCGCTGGTACTTACAGCGCCTCTACGGTCAGTACCTCGACCGGCTGGAAGCGGCCCTGCACGAGTTGGGGGAATAAAGCAGCCGGTTGGTTGAAAGACCATGTTCACGACATAGTAAAAAAGCTACATTCGCTAGTACCAAAACCAACTCACCTAGCTGTGCAACCCATCCTTCAAGCTATCAATGTACGCAAGGCCTATGCCGCGCACGTTGCCCTCGATGGCGTGAGCCTCGACATTCCGGAGCGTAGCATCTTCGGCCTGCTCGGCCTAACGGGGCCGGCAAAACGTCGCTGATTCGTATTATCACCCAGATTACCGGCGCCGACGAAGGCGAAATCCGGTTCCGGGGGGAGCGGCTCAAGCCCGACCACATTGCCCAAATTGGTTACTTACCCGAGGAGCGTGGCCTCTACAAGAAGATGAAGGTAGGTGAGCAGCTACTCTACCTAGCCCGTCTGCGGGGCCTAAGCCGCGCCGATGCTACCCAGCGCATCAAAGGCTGGCTTACCCGCTTCGACATTAAGCCCTGGGCCGAGAAAAACGTGGAGGACCTTTCCAAGGGCATGCAGCAGAAGGTGCAGTTTATTGCTACCGTGCTGCACGAACCCAGCCTTATCATCCTCGACGAGCCTTTCTCGGGCTTCGACCCCATCAATGCTAACCTAATCAAGGACGAGATTCTGCGCCTGCGTGAGGAAGGTGCTACCATCATCTTCAGCACCCACCGCATGGAGTCGGTGGAAGAAATGTGCGACAGTATTGCCCTCATTAACCGCAGCCGCAAGGTGTTAGATGGGCCTGTACGCACCATCAAAGACCAGTTCAAAACCCAGACCTACGAGGTAGAAGGCAAAGGTCGGCTGATGGTAATGCACCCAGATTTTGAAGTGCTCAAGCACCAGGAGCGCGAGAATGGCTTCTTCTACGACCACATTAAGCTGCACGGCGGCACTACCCCCAACGACCTGCTGCGCTACCTCATTGGGAGCGTGGAAGTACACGCATTCCGGGAGCTGATTCCGAGCATCAACGACATCTTCATTCGCCGCGTGCGCGAGACCATGCCCGAGAGCTTGGTAGAGGAATTTGAAGTTACGAGCTAAGGCCATGCTGGTCCCGTACCGGCTACCCTTTGCTTTATTCCAATCACCCATTACCTGACGCCTACTTCCTGACTTTTACATCTTCTTACTCATGGATAAAATCTGGCTTATCGCGCAGCGCGAATACCTCACGCGGGTGCGCAAGAAAAGCTTTATCATCATGTCGCTGATTGGGCCCTTGCTCACGGTAGCCCTGTTTGCGGTACCCATTCTGATTGCGAGCCTAAGCGACAAAGACAAGACCGTGGCAGTGGCCGATGCGGGCAATCTGTTCAGCCAACAGCTCCCGGAAGCCAAAGAAGATCTGCGCTTTGTGCGCGTGTCGCCGGAGCTGGCTAAAGCCAAGCAGGAGTTCAAAGCGGGCAAGTACGAGGCCCTGGTTTACATCCCTAAGCTAGATTTAGCCAACCCCACCGGCTTTCAGGTGTTTTCCCGCAAGTCTAAGTGTAACCCTGGAAAGAGATATCAACCGCGTTATCAACCAAGAGGTGGAAAACCAGCGCCTGGCCCAATCGGGTATTGCCCGCGCCACCCTGGACCGCCTCAAGGCCGACGTGGACCTGCAAACTGTCAGCCTCAGTGAGGATGGGGAGCGGAGTTCCAGTACAGGTGTTAGCACGGGCATTGCCTACCTCTGCGGGTTTCTGATTTACATGTTCATCTTCATTTACGGCGTGCAGATTATGCGCGGAGTAATGGAGGAGAAAACCAGCCGCATTGTGGAGGTAGTAATTTCCACGGTGAAGCCGTTTCAGCTGATGATGGGGAAAGTGCTGGGCATTGCTGGCGTGGGCCTCACGCAGCTGACGTTGTGGGTGGTGCTGTCCATTGGCATCAACTCCGCAATAGCCGGCTCCATCAGCCCGGAAAAGATTGTGCAAAGCCGCGTAGACAGCACAACGGCTATGGTGCGCACTGATACGCCCGCGGAAAAGGCCGCCAAGAAGGAAACGAATATTGCGGCCAAAATGGTCACGGCCTTGTACAATGCCAATCTGAACGTGCCGCTTCTGGTGGGATGCTTTCTGTTCTATTTCCTGGGCGGCTACCTGTTCTACGGGTCCCTGTTTGGGGCCATTGGTTCGGCCGTGGATAATGATACCGACACGCAGCAGTTCATGCTACCCGTGACGATGCCATTAATTCTTACGTTCGTGGTGTCCCAGGCAATTCTGACAACTAACCCGAACGGAACCGTAGCAGTCTGGATGTCTATGATTCCGTTTACCTCGCCCATTGCCATGATGATGCGCCTGCCATTTGGTGGGGTGCCCATGTGGCAGCTGGGCGTATCCATGATCTTGCTTGTGGCTGGTTTTGTGGCTACTACTTGGCTAGCGGGCCGCATCTACCGGGTTGGCATTCTGATGTACGGCAAGAAAGTAACCTACGGCGAGCTGTCGAAGTGGATGTTTTATAAGGGCTAGGCCACCTGCAATGCTCAGCTCGATTCAGGCACCAGCCAATTTGTACAGTGCTCCACCGGCTGGCCTGGCCGTGGCGTTTGCCCTAATCACGCTCTTGGCGGTGCTGTGGTTTTGGGTGGCCGCGCGCCGTAGCAACCCCAAGCAGGCCCGAGTGCTATTGGTAGGGCTGCTGCTGTGGATGGCCGCGCAAGGATTTTTTGCGAGCCTAGGCCTGTACCAAGACCTAGCTGCGCGGCCGCCTCGGTTATTATTGCTCGCCATTTTACCTGCACTGTTGGCTATAGTAGCTGCCTTTACCACGGCGCGCGGCCGTCGGTTTATCAATGGTTTGCCATTAAGCACGCTAACCTACCTAAATGTGGTGCGCATACCGGTGGAGCTGGTGCTGTATGGCCTGTTCTTGGCGAAAGAAGTGCCCGAACTCATGACTTTCATGGGCCGCAACCCCGATATTCTGGTGGGACTTACCGCGCCGTTGCTTGGCTTGTGGGGATTTACGCGCCCGCGGCTGCCGCGGGAGGTCGTGCTGCTGTGGCACGTACTGGCCCTGCTACTGCTACTGAACATTGTCTTCTGGGCAGTAGTGGCCTCTCCGGTACCATTCCAGCAGGTGGCCTTTGCCAATCCGAACGTAGCGGTGCTGAAGTTCCCGTTTGTGTGGCTGCCCGCCGTGGTGGTGCCCATTGTGCTGTTTGGGCACTTGGTTGTGCTGCGGCAGTTAAGCAAGGCCCCGGTGCCAGCCAGCCTAGCAACCTAGGTAGCAGGTAGCACCTCTATACGCCGCACTTTCAGTGGCTGCTTCAAACAAAAGCAGCCCAATTAAGGTCATTACCCTGAACGCAAAGGCCCCGACGTACACGCGCGTCGGGGCCTTTGCGTTATGAATTGCCCGTACCTTTGAACACGCCTGCCGCCCTTGGTAACGCCGAGTGCTGGGCCTTCCACCGATGAAAAAAGTATTCCTATTTCCTCTGCTTTTCCTGCTGCTTAGCTTGGGGCTGCGCGCCGACGATAAACCGGCTTATCGCCTGTTTACGGCCACGGGCAAGCCGGCTACCTACGATAAGATGCTGAAAGAGCTGGCTGCGGCAGACGTAGTTTTCTTCGGGGAGCAGCACAACGACCCGATTGCTCACTGGCTAGAGCTACAGCTTACTAAGGACCTGCTGCGTGTAAAGCAAGGACAGCTAGTGCTGGGCCTGGAAATGTTTGAGCGCGACGTGCAGCCCCTGGTAGACCAATACACTACGGGCGAACTGTCGGATAAGGACTTCGAGGAACAAAGCCGCCCCTGGCCTAACTACGGTACCGACTATAAACCACTGCTGCACTTAGCCAAGCAGCAGAAGTTTCGGGTGGTAGGTACTAACGTGCCGCGTCGGTTTGCCTCTCAGGTAGCTAAGGGTAGTCTCACGGCGCTCAATGACTTGCCCAGTGCCGAAAAAGCCTGGGTGGCTCCGCTTCCCCTGACCGTTGATTACGAGCTGCCGGGCTACAAGAATATGGTGAAGATGTTTGGTGGCGACGCGGCCCACGCTGCCGGTGTGCAGAACATCATCCAGGCCCAGGCGCTAAAGGATGCCACCATGGCCTACTTCCTCAACCAGGCCCGCCCCGCGGGGCACTTGCTGCTGCACCTCAATGGCGCCTACCACTCCGACAACCACGACGGCATTCTGGCTACTTGCGCCAGCAAAACCCCAAACTCCGCGTGCTGACCATCAGCACCGTGTCGCAGGAGCAACTGGGAAGGTTGGACAAGGACAATGAGCAAAAGGCTGATTTCGTGCTGGTAGTGCCCCAGGACATGACCAAAACCTACTAGGCCGCGCCTACGCTGATTTCTTGTCGCCAAGGCAAATCACATTGTGCAAGGAAACGCGAGCCGTTGAGAAAAGCCACTTATAAACGTACCGGCCCTACTTTCGGGCCGTACAAGGGCACTGGCTCTTCTCTCTTCACTCGTATGATCTCCACGCAAGACTTCACCGCCCTGCCCGACGCAGCCACCTTACAGCGCCTCTGCCAATCCTTGGCCGTTCTCGATGCCATTAACTCTCCGGACCCGGAGTACCGCTACTATACCTACAATTCCGACTGGGATGAGCAGGAAACCGTGTTTGAAATGAACGACGGGGAAGGCGACCAAATGCTGGTACTGTTTCGGCCAGAAGGCTGCGTAATCAATGGTTTCCTGGCGGAATACGACCAGCCCGACAAATCCCAGGTGACCCGCGGCCTGCCCGACGCGTTTGAAGAATTTATCTTCGGCGAGCCGGTCAACTCCATCGGTACTACATTTTGCCTCTGGTACACGCCCGCCCACGGCTGGCAAACCGGCATTGTTGAAAGTGAAGACGATGGCTCGGAGGAATTGCTTTACATCTTCGACAACAACCCCGAAACCTACGCCGGCTGGGCCAATGAGTATTACCTCGATGAAACCGAGCGGGAGCCCATTGAAACAGAAGCCGTAGCTCCCATCTACCAGCACCAGCCGCTGACGAAAGCTGCCGCCCTTGCTATCAACAATGAGTTGGATGACTGGACCCAGCTAGCAACCGATTTAGAAGGAATTGGCTACGCGCACGAGCTGACTAGTTAGACATCTGGTCAGTGCGTATGCTACACTAGCGGGAGTAGGAACAAATCTATAAAGCAGCGGGGCGCCGGGCTGGTTGCGAGGCCACTACCCTAAGAGCAGGTGCAAACCTGCCGCTAGTGCCCCGCCCAGTAGTGGGCCTGCTACCGGAATCCAGGCGTAGGACCACTCACTAGAGCCCTTGCCCCGTATGGGAAGCACTGCGTGGGCAAGACGAGGGCCCAGGTCGCGGGCGGGGTTGATAGCGTAGCCTGTGGTTCCTCCCAGAGCCAAGCCTATTGCCCACACCAGCAAAGCCACGGGTAAGGCCCCCACTGAGCCCAAGCCAATGGCCGCGCGTGTACTCGTAATTTCGGCGCCCGTAATATACAGCACGGTGAACACGAGCACTAGGGTTCCAACCACCTCACTTAGCAGGTTGAAGGGATGGTTGCGAATGGCCGGGCCAGTGCAAAACACGGCAAGCTTCAGCAGGGGCTCTTCGGTGCGGTCGAAGTGGTCTTTGTACAGCACCCATACTAGCGCCGAGCCCACGAAGCCGCCAGCCAACTGAGCAGCTATGTAGCCAGGGGTAAGTTCCCAGGCAACTTTGCCGGCCAGGGCGAGCCCTAGTGTAACGGCTGGATTCAGATGCGCCCCGCTAGCTGGCCCCGCTACTACTACGCCCACAAATACGGCTAGGGCCCAGGCCGTTGTAACAACCATCCAGCCGCTGTTGTGTCCCTTCGTGTCCTTTAGTACTACGTTGGCAACCACACCATCCCCTAGTAAAATGAGAATAGTTGTCCCAATAAACTCTGCCGCAAGCGGGCTCATGAGGCAACGGCCGTTTCGGGCTGGGCAGCAGTAGCAGTAGCTACGGGGCGGTGGCCGCCCTTCGCCCACACTTGCAGCGCCTGCACGGCCCGGTTCCAGTTGTCGATACCTTCCTCAATACCTGCCCGATTGGCCTTGGGCTCAAACGAAGTATCGGACTGACCTAGGGCTTTAATTTCCTCCACACTCTCCCAATAGCCCACGGCCAAGCCTGCCAAGTAGGCTGCGCCTAAGGCCGTCGTTTCGGTGATGCGCGGACGGGTTACTTTCGTGTTTAGCACATCTGCCTGGAACTGCATGAGCATATCGTTGGAGGAAGCGCCGCCATCCACGCGCAGCTCCGCAATGGGTAGGCCCGAGTCGGCTTCCATTGCCTTTAGCACGTCCATGGTTTGGAAGGCAATAGCTTCTACCGCCGCCCGGGCAATGTGGGCCGCCTTAGTAGCTCGGCTCATGCCAAAAATGACGCCTCGGGCATAAGGGTCCCAGTAGGGCGCGCCCAGCCCGGCAAAGGCAGGCACGAAATACACACCATCGGTGCTGGTTACCTGGCGCGCTAGCTGTTCAACTTCCGCTGAGGTTTTGATAATGCCTAGGTTGTCGCGCAGCCACTGCACCACGGCGCCCGCAATGAAAATACTACCCTCTAAGGCATACTGCACCTGCCCGTTTATCTTCCAAGCTACCGTCGTCAGTAGGTTGTTATGGGATACTTTCGGTTCCGAGTCGGTGTTCATCAGCATAAAGCAGCCGGTGCCGTAGGTGCTTTTCACCATGCCCGGACTAGTGCAGAGCTGTCCAAAGAGGGCGGCCTGCTGGTCGCCGGCAATGCCCGCAATCGGGATTTTGGAAGCGAAGACGGTTGTTTTCGTTTCCCCATATACCTCGCTCGACTCTCGTACTTCGGGTAGCATACTGCGCGGAATGTCGAATAACTGTAGTAGCTCTTCGTCCCACGCCAAGGAGTGAATGTTGAACAGCATGGTGCGCGATGCATTGGTGACATCGGTGATGTGCAGCTCGCCCTGGGTGAAGTTCCAAATCAGCCAGCTGTCCACGGTGCCAAAAGCTAGTTTACCTGCCTCGGCCTTTTTGCGCGCGCCTTTCACGTTGTCCAGAATCCACTTCACCTTGCTGGCCGAAAAGTAGGCATCTAGTAGCAAGCCCGTTTTCGAGCGGATTAAGTCTTCGTGGCCTTCTTCCCGCAGTTGGTCACAGTATTCGGCTGTGCGGCGGTCCTGCCACACAATGGCGTTATAGACCGGCTTACCTGTTTTGCGGTTCCACACCACTACGGTTTCGCGCTGGTTGGTAATACCTAAGGCTGCAATGCTCTTCCCGTTTTGCCCCGCTTTCACCGTGCTTCCGCCGCTACCCCCGCCTGGGTCGACCAAATTTCCAAAGGGTCGTGCTCTACCCAGCCCGGCTTCGGGAAAATTTGAGTGAATTCTTTTTGTGCCTTTGACACGATGTGTCCTTTATGGTCAAACAGAATTGCGCGGGAGCTAGTCGTGCCTTGGTCGAGAGCAAGAATATACTGGGCCATTAGGAAGGGAAGTAAAGGTGGGAGGGAAGAACGAAAGAAAACGAAACAAGGGCGCTGCCACTGGCCACAAGTAACCTAGCAGCATCTTAGCTGAAGCAGAGTAGCAACTACATACTCTGCCTACTGGCCAGTGGCAGCCCGCTTTGCAAGAGAGCGGCGGTAGCAACCTATGCGGCTGCCGCTTTCACGGGTGCTGGCTGGGATTCTAGCAAGTAGTGCTGTGCTATGGCTGTAAAGGCCGCTACCTGTTGCTGTTCCCAGCGTTGGTCGTGGCCTAGTTCCTGGGCTAGAAGGGCGGCTACCTCTGGTGCCATGCGGATGGCGGCGGGCGCATCAAGGAAAAGCACCCGGACGCGGCGGGCCAGCACATCTTCCACCGTACGCGCCATTTCGTAGCGGGCTGCCCACACCACCTCGGCCTTCAAAAATTCGAGAGACGCGTCAAGTTTCTGCCCTAGCTCGGGTTGCTGAACAATGAGTTGCTGCAGGGCCGGCTGGTCGGTGCCGTACACGTACAGGTGGTTGCTGCGGTCGGGGGTGGGTTGGGCGCCGTGAATGGGCATTTGGGCCGTGGTGCTCTTGGCAGCCGGTAGCTTACCCAGGGCAATAGCTTTATCTACGGTGTCCTGGCCCATGCGGCGGTAGGTAGTCCACTTACCCCCCGTGATGGTGATAAGTCCCGCCTCTGACACCAGAATTTTGTGGCTGCGGGAGATTTCCTTGGTTTTCTCCGAGCCGGCCTGCGGTGCGGCAAGAGGCCGCAACCCCGCGAAGATGCTGAGGGCGTCGCTGCGTTTGGGCGCCCGGGTAAGGTAGCGAGCAGCCGTGCGCAAAATGAAGTCAATTTCTTCCTCTAACGCTTGCGGCTCCTGGCTGTGCTCATTCAGGGGCGTATCGGTGGTGCCAAGCACCACGCGGTTGTGCCACGGCACGGCAAACAGTACCCGCCCGTCGTCGGTCTTGGGAATCATGATGGCATCATCGCCGGGCAGGAAAGACTTGTCGAGCACGATGTGCACGCCTTGGCTAGGACGTACAAGCTTTTTGGTACCAGGCTTGTCCATTTGCAGAATGTCGTCTACAAAAATGCCGGTTGCATTCACCACGGCCTTGGCCGTTAGCTCGTAGGTAGTGCTGGTTTCCTGATCGGCGGCCATTACCCCCGAAATCTTGCCTTGGGTATCTTTCAGCAACCCGCGCACCTCAAAGTGGTTGAGCAGCGTGCCACCCCGCTCTACAGCAGTCTGGGCTAGGTTTACGGCTAGGCGGGCATCGTCAAACTGTCCATCGTGGTACAAAACGCCTCCTTTCAGGCCATCGGCTTTGATATTGCCCAGGCGCCGGAGGGTTTCCGTCTTACTAAGGTGTTTAGAGGCCCCTAAGCTGAGCTTGCCGGCCAGCAAGTCATACATGGTGAGGCCAATAGTATAGAAAGGGCCGCCCCACCATTCGTAATTAGGAATGATGAAATCTTGGTTTTTCACTAGGTGAGGGGCATTTTTTAGCAGTAGCCCCCGCTCGTATAACGCCTCGCGCACCAGTGCTACGTCACCCTGAGCTAGGTAGCGGACGCCCCCATGCACCAACTTAGTACTGCGGCTGCTAGTACCCTTGGCATAATCTACCTGTTCGAGGAGCAATGTTGAATAGCCACGACTAATGCCGTCTAGTGCGACACCCAGGCCAGTGGCCCCACCACCAATTACAATCAGGTCCCAGCTTTTTTGGTTGGTCAGCTGCTGTAAGAGAGCAGAACGTTGGAAGCGGGTAGTTGTAGTATCGTTTCGCATGGCTTTGTCAAACGGTGTGATTTCGTGCTATGTTGTATAAAGATAAGTAAACGAAACAAAAGGAAACAAGTTTCATGTTTACTACTAATCAAAGGCTTTCTTATTCTGTTGTTTAGAAATCGGGCTATTGAGAGAACATGAGGCCATTTTGTAAGTTTTGTTTCGTTTTGTGTAGCTTTTGCTTTCGCAATATGTTTCGTTTCTACAGGATGGAAGCTAGCAACTCTCATCAAACCGGATACTTTTGCCTGAATGAATCCAAGTGTAAAAAGACACCAGCTAATTTTGCAGCAGTTGCAGGAGCATAAACACGTGGAGGTGCCCGACTTGTGTGAGGCGCTAAATGTGTCGGCGGTAACGATTCGGAAAGATTTGAAACTGCTGGAGGAAAAAGGGCTGCTATTTCGTACTCACGGCGGGGCTGCGCTGGAGAATCCCTACATCAAAGACCGACCAGTAAACGAGAAGGAGCAGCTGTTTGCGGAAGAAAAAGCAGCCATTGGGGCTGCCGCCGCTAGGCTGGTGGGAGCACAGGAGGCTATTATTATGGCTTCGGGTACTTCCATGCTGGCCCTTGCGCGGGCACTGCCCCCCAACCAGCCCCTCACCGTTATTACCTCCGCCCTCAACGTGGGGATGGAATTGCTGCGTCACCCTCAGATTGAGGTAATGCAACTAGGCGGCTACCTGCGGCATAGCTCTTCCTCCGTTACTGGGCCCTACGCCGAGCAAGTGCTGGCCGATATCTCCTGCAGCAAGCTGTTTTTGGGCGTCGATGGCATCGACTTAGATTTTGGTCTTACCACTACCAACAGCGGTGAGGCGCACCTCAACCAAGCTATGTTGCGCGCCGCCCAAGAAACCATTGTGCTGGCCGATTCCTCGAAGTTCGGCAAGCGTGGTTTCGGTCGTATTTGTGGCCTCGACCAAGTTCACCGCATCATTACCGATGCCGGTATCTCGGCGCAGGATGTCAGGAAGCTGGAAGAGCAAGGCATTGCCCTGACGGTGGTATAGAAGTTTCACACGTACTGTTCACTACGAAAGAAGTATTGCTGCCAGCCTGCTTCCGGGGCTATCTAACGCACGTATGCTATGCGCACATTTCTGTTTGCTGTTCTCCTGAGTTTCTTCCAGGCGCCAACTACTGAAGTAACCGCGCCCGCCTTCACTGTGGTACCGCTTGGGGTGAAAGGGGGGCTGGATGAAAGCAACCTCTCCGCCTATTTAGTAGCTCCGACGGGAAGCAGTGCCTACGTGTGCCTTGACGCGGGCACCGTGTACAGTGGGGTAGTAAAAGCCGTTGCCAACAAGGCCTTGGTGGGCCCAGCCGCCGCCGTGATACGTACCCATATCAAAGGCTACCTGATTTCTCATCCTCACCTCGACCACGTAGCCGGCTTGCTGCTCAACGCCACCGACGATACTTCTAAAACCCTGTACGGGCTGCCCAGTTGCCTTGCTACCGTGCAGAACGACTATTTCAACTGGCGCGCCTGGCCCAACTTCGGGAGCAGCGGTGCCGCGCCAAATTTGCGAAAGTACCAGTTGCGTGAACTAGTGCCCCAGCAGGAAACCCCGCTCGAAAACACCGGCTTAAGCGTGCAGGCCTTTGCTCTCAGCCACGGGAAACCCTACCAAAGCACGGCTTTCCTTGTGCGCAGCCAACGCAGCTATCTGCTCTACCTCGGCGACACTGGCGCCGACGCGGTGGAGCAAAGTGCAAACCTGCGTACCCTCTGGCAGGCTGTTCGGCCGCTAGTGCAGGCTCATCAGCTCAAGGCCATTTTTATAGAGGCCTCCTACAGCAATGCCCAGCCTGAAAAGCAGTTGTTTGGTCACCTTACCCCAGCACTGGTAATGCAGGAACTAGGTGTGCTGGGGGAACTGACGGGGGTAGCCGCCCTGCGGGGGATGCCCGTTGTCATTACCCACATCAAACCCACTGCGGGCAACGAGGAAGTTATTCGCCAGCAACTAGCGCAGGCCAATAAGCTGCAAGTGAAACTCGTGTTTCCGGAGCAAGGGCAACAGCTGACATTCTAGAATCGGGCGCTACAAGCGGTAATGGACGAATATGCGCTAACCCAGAACTACAACCGGGCAACGGCGACCTAGTAGCTGTGGAGGGGGGCGGCGTAACTTACAGCTGCATTTGCTGCCCCCCTTTCCATGAAAATAGCTGCTCTTCTTCTCGTGTCTGCTGGCTTGAGCGTGCCAGCGCTGGCCCAAACCATTCATTCACCCGGCAACAAGCTCACCCTGAGCTTTCAACTTAGCCCTAGCGGCGAACCAACCTACCAGCTGCATTTTGGCGCGAAGACGGTTGTCAACACCAGCAAGCTAGGCCTGCTGCTCCAGAACCAGCCGGGTCTTGACCAAGGGTTTCAGGTAGCACGCATCGACTCCACGGTACACGATGCTACCTGGCAGCCAGTATGGGGCGAGGTAAAAAACATCCGCAACCACTACAAAGAACTGGCCGTGACCCTGGCCCAGCCCGCCGCGAACGGGCACCGCATGGTACTTCGGTTCCGGCTGTTCGATGATGGCGTAGGCTTCCGATACGAGGTGCCCCAGCAGCCAGGGCTCACGTACTTTGTGGTGCAAGACGAAAAGACGGAATTCAACCTGCCGGCCAACCACAAAGCTTTCTGGATTCCCGGCGACTATGACTCCAACGAGTACGCCTATACTACCTCACGCTTGAGTGAGGTGAACACCACGCCTATTAAGGCCATTGAGAAAAAGGCGGCGCCTACGCGCATCCAAACCCCGCTCATGCTCAAGTCCGACGACGGGCTTTACGTGAACATCCACGAAGCGGCACTCGTCAACTACTCGGCCATGATGCTGAACGTGGACACCAAAACCTTCGGCCTCACTAGCCAGTTGGTGCCCGATGCTACAGGTACGGGGGCCAAGGCCTACTTGCAGGCCCCGGAGAACACGCCCTGGCGCACCATTGTGGTAAGCAACAAAGCTCCGGAAGTGCTAGCCTCTAAGCTTATTCTTAACCTGAATGAGCCCAGCAAAGTAACCGATACCGGCTGGATTAAGCCCCAGAAATTTGTGGGCGTGTGGTGGGAGATGCAGGTAAGCAAGGCCTCCTGGAATTACTCCGACACTACCAACATCAAACTGGCCGGTACTGAGTGGAACAAGCTGAAGCCCAACGGCCGCCACGGGGCTACTACCGTCAACGTGAAGCGCTACATCGACTTTGCCGCCGCCCATCATATTCCGGGGGTGCTGGTAGAAGGCTGGAACGTAGGCTGGGAGGACTGGGTAGGGAACTGGAAAGAAGAAGTGTTCGATTTTGTAACGCCCTACCCAGATTTTGACGTGAACGAACTGCAGCGTTATGCAGCCAGCAAGGGTGTCAACATCATCATGCACCACGAAACCAGCGGCTCCGTCACGAACTACGAGCGCCGCCAGGATGCTGCCTACCGCTTCATGAATGAGCACGGCTATACTTCCGTGAAGACTGGCTACGTAGGCCGCATCATTCCACGCGGGGAGCACCACGATGGGCAGTGGATGGTAAACCACTACGTGCGTACGGCGCAGAAAACCGCCGACAGCCACATTATGGTTGATATGCACGAGCCCGTGCGCCCCACGGGTCTGCACCGCACGTATCCCAACTGGTTAGCCTGTGAAGCTGCCCGCGGCAACGAGTTCAATGCCTTCAGTGAAGGCAACCTGCCCGAGCACGAAACCATTCTCCCCTTCACCCGCCTGATGGGCGGGCCTATGGACTACACACCCGGCATTTTTAAGCTGCAGGGCTACGCTGCCTCCGCCCCGCAACGCCAGGTGCACACCACGCTTGCCAAGCAACTAGCCTTGTACGTAACCATGTACAGCCCCCTGCAAATGGCGGCCGACTTGCCCGAGAACTACAACGAACACCTTGATGCCTTCCGCTTTATTGAGGATGTACCGGTGGATTGGGACGACACGCGCATTGTGGCCGCCGAACCCGGCGACTACCTAACCATTGCCCGGCAGGCCAAAGGCAAGAACGAGTGGTATGTGGGGAGCATCACCGACGAAAAGGCCCGTACCCAAACGGTAAAGCTCGATTTCCTGACGCCCGGTACCACCTACGAGGCTACCATTTACGCCGATGGCAAAGGAGCCTCCTGGGATAAGAACCCCACGGCCTACCAAATCCGCAAGCAAAAGGTAAACAGCAAAACCACACTGAAGCTACAGCTAGCAGCCGGTGGTGGCGCCGCCGTGAGCATTAAGCCAGCCGGAAAGTAACCGGCTAAGTACTAATGCACTCCAGGCTAGTTGCAGAAACTGCATCAGCCCGTTTTAAATAAAGAAGTAAAAGTGGGCGCTAAGTAAGGCGCCCATGATATATACCTCATAGCTCCACAGAATGTCTTTCCTTAAACTAGCTATTCAGCATAGCTTGGCCATTACTATTGCAGCAGTTGGCACGCTAGCTGGCTGTAAAAAAGATAACGCGAATACTACCTCCGTTAAGCCCACACAGCCTACGATAGAGCAGTACGGAACTCCATTTGCGGGCGTGCCCAACCGCGAGGATGTAGTATTGTACCAAGTAAACATGCGGGCCTTTAGCCAAGCCGGCAACTTTGCGGGTGTAACAGCGCGCTTAGACTCTATCCGGGCACTAGGGGTGAATGTGATTTACTTAATGCCCATTTACCCAGTAGGCGCGGAAAAGTCGGTGAATTCTCCGTACGCCGTGAAGGACTACTCGGCTGTTAATCCGGAGTTCGGCACCTTAGCTGACTTGCGGACGCTCGTAGATGCGGCCCACGCCCGTGGTTTGAGTGTTATGCTGGATTGGGTTGCCAACCACACCAGCTGGGACAACGCCTGGGTCAAAACGCATCCCGACTGGTATTTGCGGAATGCTGCTGGCGTTATTCAAAACCCACCTAATACCAACTATACCGACGTTGCCCAGCTGAACTTCAATAATTCGGCTATGCGCCTAGCTATGATTGCGGCTATGAAATCGTGGGTATACACGGCCAATGTAGATGGCTTCCGGTGCGACTATGCCGATACGCAGCCCTCGGACTTCTGGAAGCAGGCAGTAGATACGCTACGCAACGTGAAGACCCATAAGCTGCTATTGCTGGCGGAAGGCACGCGTGGCAACCACTTTGGGGAGGGATTCGACTATACGTTCGGGTTCAACTTCTACGGCGGCTTTTGGGACGTATACCGGCGAGGTGCTGCAGCCACTACCTTTGACGCGCTGAATGCTAGCGAGTATGCGGGCGCTACGGGCACCCAGCAAGTAGTCCGGTACATCACCAACCACGACGTTAATGGCTCCGATGGAACACCCGTAGCGCTGTTTGGTGGCGAAGCCGGAGCAATGTCAGCCTTTGTTATTGCTTCTTGCTACAAAGGAGTGCCCATGATTTATAACGGTCAGGAGGCTGGTATGACTACGGCCATTACCTTTCCCTTTACTACTGTGAAAGTGGCCTGGGGTGCACATCCTGGCGTAACCCGCGCCTATAAGCAGTTGCTGGCCGCTCGTGCAAGCAGTGCTGCTCTGCGGCACGGAACGCCCACCGCGTACAGCACTACCGACGTATGCGCCTTTACCAAAACGGCCGGTAACGAGCAGGTGCTGGTGCTCGTGAATGTGCGTAATCGCACAGCTCAATATTCTGTACCCGCGGCGTTGGCCAACACTACCTGGACTGATGCGTTGCAAGGGGGCGCAGTAGCGGTAGGTACTCAGGTAGCATTGCCAGCGTATGGCTACCGAATACTGAAGAAGTAAGAGCTAGCTACACGAGCCTTCGTTCTACTATACGAAACAACAGCCCCGACCGCAAGGCCGGGGCTGTTGTTTTCTAGCCACGTATAGGCTACTACTGCCCCGGGGAATATGTGCGCTCGGAGTGTTGCTTCACGTCCTCAGGGTAGAAAAACACATCCTTAAAGTTCTCTTCGGCGTACAGCCCCGCCTGATCGGTGAAGTGGGGAGAGGTAGGCTGGTTGTTGTTGCCGCCGGCCAGCACGGAGCGGGCCTTGATGCGCGGGCCAAACTCCACCACCGCAATAAAGCTGTTGCCAACGCTGCCGTAGCGCTTTTTGGTGCCGGGGTAGGTACGGGAGCCAAAGGCAGCCAGAGAACCCCAGGCCGAGGAGGTGAAGGCTACCGGCAGGCTGGGCTTCTGGTCGTCGTAGGTTTCCTGAATATTGCCGGTAAAGCGCTGAAAGCGGTTTACGTCGCCCCAGGGCATCTTCCAGGTGCCGAAGTCGCGGGTGAGTTCCTCCAGGGTTTCCTGGAGGGCAGCAACTTTCTCTTGCGGGGAGGTTTTCGCAATGGCAAACTTGGTCAGGCTAATGTAGTCTAAGGGTTGGTTAGCAGGTACGCGCGTGCGGGCCAAGCGCAGAATTTTCTCGGCCCAGTAGGTAGCCAGCGTTTGCCCAACCGAGGCTTTGCCATAGCGCTTGTCCCAGGCCTGCACAACTTGCATAGCCTCTCCTACCTCACCCGTGGGTGGATTGGAGCTATCTACCACAAACTGGAAGTCCTTAGCCAGGGCTGGAATCAGTTCCTCAAAACCAGCTAAGTAGGGGTCCTTGGCGGCGGCAATGAGCGTGTCGAGGGTGAAAACTGATTTGCTGCTAAGCACGCGCACGGCATTAATACCACGGTAGTTTTCGGCATCGGGGGCCATGTAGGCGGGGTACTTACCGGGGGCGGGGCTGCTGGGCCCGGAAACGGTAAAGGGGGTAGAATTGCAGTTCTGAATCCAGCCGCTACTGGGGTTTTTCACTTGCACCAGGTCTGCAACCTTGTGCAGGCCTTGCCACTCGGTTTTGGGGTTGCTGCCATCTACTGGCTGGCTCCAGTCAAACTGCGGGTCGCGTTTGGGCATGAAGTTGCCGTGCCAGTAGGCAATGGTACCTTTACTATCAGCAAACACGGTATTGTTCGAGGCGTTGCCGTTCAGCTTCATCACCTTCTGAAAGCTGGCGTAGTCGGTAGCTTTTGTGCGCAAGTAGGACTGCTCTAAAGCTTCCAGAGGCGTATCCATCATGCGCACCGTCACCCATTTGTTGTCGGCTTGTTGACCAACCACGGGGCCGTGGTGAGTACGATACGTAGTAAATTGCTTCCGCTGAATTTTGCCGTCCTGGAGGTAGGGAATAGAAACGGTAGCCGTTTGCATGGGCCGCAGCTTGGTGCCGTAGCGGTAGTAATACTTACCATTCTTCTGCTCAACGGTCTCCAAGTACTCGTCCATGGAGTCGGCATAGCTAGAAGTGTGCATCCAGCCGCAGTGTTGGTTGAACCCTTGGTACACGAAAAACTGACCCCACGTCACGGCGCCGTAAGCATTCAAGCCAGCCTCGCTGGTTACTTGCACCTCAGGGCGGAAGTAGAAAGACGTGTGCGGATTGATGAGCAGCAGGGCACGGCCGCTGACGCTTTTGGCGGGCGCTACCGCAAACCCATTAGAGCCCACGGGTTCCCGTTCAAACTTCTCGAAGTCGGGCCTGACCCAGGAAGTAGATTTGCGGCTGCCGTAGAAATCCTTTAGACGCTCCAGGGGCACCACGCTGATGTTGCCGCCAATGCTGCCCTCGCTAAATAGCAGGGGCATCCAGGGCTGAAAGCGCCGCAGCAGCTTGGGCTGTACGGTGGGGTGGGTGTAGAGGTAGTAATTGGTGCCATCGGCAAAGGCCATGAGCAACTGCTTCATCCAAGCGGGGCTCTTGCGATATAAACTGATGGCTTGGGTACTATCCATAAACAGGCGGGCCCGCAAATCGTGATAAATAGCCGACTCACCTTCTACCTCCGCCAGCCGCCCAATGGCATCGAGGTAGTTCATTTCAACGCGGGCAAAGTCGTCTTCGCACTGGGCGTAAAGCAGTCCAAACACGGCGTCAGCGTCTGTCTTGCCCTGCACGTGCGGTACGCCCCAAGTGTCGCGCGTGATGGTTACGTGCTTGGCTTGTTGCTGCCAGCGGGCAATTTCGGCGGGCGTAAAGGCCTGCGCTTGCACGCCAGTTGCCGCCAGGATGAAACCAAGGGTAAGGAAAAAACGCATAGGGGAGCAGGGGGCAGAGTGAAAGAACCGCGCCTAAAATAGCCAGCTCTACTCACATACACCGCCCCCGGCCGGCTAGCTGCACCCATTTCTGTCAAAAGCAAAAGCCCCGGCCGGAGGGCCAGGGCTTGGTAAGCTAGTTAAGCAAACTACCTGCTCGGCGTGCCGGCAGCTAGGGGCAGGCTTACGCCGAAAACGAGGAGCCGCAGCCGCAGGTGCTTTTCGCCTGGGGGTTGTTGAACACGAAACCACGGGCGTTCAGGCCATCCTGGAAGTCAACTTCCATGCCCAGCACGTACATGGCATGTTTCTTATCCATGATGAGCAGCACGCCATCTAGGTCGAATGTTTCATCCTGTTCTTTGGCTTTGTCAAAACCGAGGAGGTAGCTCATGCCGGAGCAGCCGCCCCCCTGAACACCCACGCGCAGGCCGTATTCGGCGGGCACGTTTTTCTCGATCAGTATATTCCGAACCTCTTCCAGTGCGCGTGGCGTGAGGCTAATGGGAGCAAGTTTCGTGGAGACGGCCGTTGCCATAGTGTGTTCGTCTTTAGAGAAGTAAGGCGGCAAATATACGAAGCCTACGGTAGTCACCTCACATTCCTGGTCAGGACGTAGGCACTACACGAAACACAAGCTTCGTTTGGGGGTATAACAACGGATACGGCCCTGCGGTTCACGCTATATTTGCGTAAGCGCAGCGGCGCGGCTGGCAAGCTTGTGGCTTCGCGGCGCTTCTTTCTCTCACCGGTGGCATGCACTTCCCACAAGTGACATGCTGTTTTCTGCTTGGCCTACTCAGCCCCATGGATTCGACAGCGTATTTTTTCGAACTGCTCAAAATTATCTTGCCCGCTCTTATTGTAGCGGGAGCTATTTATTTTCTGTTTCAGCAGTTTCTGGAGCGCGAGCAGCAGCGTCGCCTCATTGAGATGCGGTTGGAAGCAAGCAAAACGACGTTGCCCCTGCGCTTGCAGGCGTTGGAGCGCATTACCTTACTGCTAGAGCGCATCACGCCCAACAACCTGCTAGTGCGCGTAAGTAGCGCGGGTATGTCGGCTGCTGAGTACCATCGGCTTCTGCTTCAAGAAATTCGGGCCGAAGTAGAGCATAATTTAAGCCAGCAGCTGTATATGCAGCCTGAAACCTGGGCTGCCGTGAAGCAGGCTCAGGAAAGCGTAGTCAACCTGATTAGCACCCAGTTTCGGACCCTGCCAAATGCCGCTGAGGCACGCGGCCCAGAACTCGCCCGCCGCATTCTGGAAAGCCTTATGACCGACCAGCCCGACCCTACGGCGGGCGCATTGCTGGCCGTGAAGCGCGAGGCCGTAGCCATGTTCTAACTCACTTTAATTTCTTGTACCTCTTAGTCGTCCTGCAAGTGCTGCCCGCAGCGCTGCAGGATGTTCTTTTCTAGCCCAGATAGCCCATGACGAAAAAACGCATTGCCGTAGATATGGACGAGGTCATTGCCGACTCCATTTCCCGATTTCAGGAGTGGTATGGCATCGACTTCCAACTGACGCTTTCGCTTGAGGAGCTGCGGGGCAAAAACTTTCATGAGGTAGTAGCGCCCGAACACCAAGACGCGTTGCGTGGCTACCCCAATCGGCCGGGCTTTTTTAAGGACTTGCCCGTAATTGCGGACAGCCAACGCATTCTGAGCGAAATAAACCAGCGCTACGAGTTGTTCATTGCCACCGCCGCCATGGAGTTTTCTAACTCCTTTCTCGACAAGTACAACTGGCTGCAGCAGCACTTTGATTTTATCCCGTGGCGCAACTACGTGTTCTGTGGTGACAAGAGCATTCTGAACGCCGACTACCTTATCGACGATAACGCGTTCAACTTTGAGCGTTTCCGGGGTGAGGGTATCCTGTTCGACGCCCCTCACAACGTTAATGAAACGCGCTACCGCCGGGTCAACAGTTGGCAGGAGGTAGGAGAAATTTTTCTGTAAACTACCACGGCTCAACCCGCAACGAGCCCGGCAACCGCAGTTGCCGGGCTCGTTGCGGGTTGAGCCGTTTTGTCAGCTTTCTAGGCCGTAACTAGGGTAGCATCAATAGCGCGCTGGTAGCAGGCTTCGTATAAGGGCACAATCTTTTCCACTGCAAAGGTTTCTGCGTGGGCGCGGGCAGACTCCTTGAAGCGGGGCAGGTTTTCATCGTCGAGAACGAACAGAGAGTTTTTTACCATGTCTTCTACGTCGCCGATGTTGCTTACCATGCCGGTAGTGCCGTGCTCATTCAGCTCGGGAATACCGCCGGCGTTGGTGCTAATAACGGGTACTTCGCACGCCATAGCTTCGAGGGCCGCCAACCCAAAGCTTTCCTTTTCCGAAGGCATCAGGAACAGGTCGGCAATGCTGAGCACTTCCTCCACGGCTTCCAGCTTACCCAGGAAGCGCACGTCGTTGCTGAGCAGGCCCAGGTCGCGGCAGATTTTCTCAATGCGCGGGCGGTCAGGACCATCACCCACCAGCAGGAGCTTGGCCGGAATCTGCTTGCGCACCCCGTCAAAAATGTGGACCACATCTTCCACGCGCTTCACCGAGCGGAAGTTGGACGTGTGCACTAAGAGCTTTTCGCCCTCTGGGGCAATGGCCGCTTTAAAGTGACCCTTATTCTGCTTCTGAAAACGGGCCAAGTTGATGAAGTTCGGGATTACCTCAATGTCCTTTTCAATAGCGAAGTACTCGTAGGTTTCCCGCCGCAGGTCTGCCGATACCGACGTGACGCCGTCGGACTGGTTGATGCTGAATGTAACCACGGGTTCGTAGCTAGCATCCTTGCCCACCAGCGTGATGTCGGTGCCGTGCAGGGTGGTGATGACTGGTACGCGAATGCCCTTGGTGATGAGTATTTGCTTAGCCATGTAGGCCGCCGATGCGTGCGGAATGGCGTAGTGCACGTGCAGCACGTCGAGGTTTTCATTCTGCACAATGTCCACCATCTTGCTGGCCAGCGCCAACTCGTAGGGCGGGAACTGGAACAGGGGGTACGGCGGGATGTATACCTCGTGGTAAAACAGGTTCTCGTTGAAAAAGTCGAGACGTACGGGCTGGCTGTAGGTAATGAAGTGTACGCGGTGTCCGCGCTGGGCCAGGGCCTTACCAAGTTCAGTAGCTACGACGCCGGAGCCGCCAAAGGTGGGGTAACAAACAATGCCAATATTCATGGGTGGTAGCGTGAACTGGGTGCTGAGCTGAGAGGCACGCACAAGCAAAGAGGAGGAAGGGGAAGAACAGAAACTAAGCGCCGCGGCAATAAGCAACTGACACCAAAGGTGCCCAACCGTTGCGGTTACTGGGCGAAGCGCGACATTAAATTCTGGTTACGCTGACGCTAGTGGCGGGTAGAATCATAAAAAACCGGCGGCAAGTCATCCCATTTGGATGCCTTGCCGCCGGTGCGGTCTAGTGAAGTACGGAAGTTTGACAACACATCATGTTTTCTGCAACGACTTGTAAATCACGTCGTGAATGCGAGTACGGATGTTATACTGACGTAGCTTGTTGTTGCCAGCGTCGGGGTACACGCGGTTAGAAAGAAAGATGTAGAGGATTTTGTTTTCGGGGTCCATCCACACGCAGGTTCCCGTGAAGCCCGTGTGGCCAAAAGTGCTGGCTGGCGACAGGTTGCTCGTGGGCCCTTCGGGCTTCGAGGGGTCGCCCCGGTCCCAGCCCAAGCCGCGACGGTTACCAGCTTCTTTGTTGGTAGCAAACTCCGTTACAATCGGCGACTGGAAAAAGCGCTGCC
>NZ_JZIR02000034.1:0-14583 GCF_000961955.2 Hymenobacter sp. AT01-02 | reverse complement strand
TTTCTTGAAGTAGCGCGTCGCGCTGGGTACCGGCTACCTGCTGGCCTCCGCAAAGGGCGTCATTACCTCCCAGAGCCGGTTGAACTCTTGCTCGTAGCGGCGTACAATCACGGGGTCTTGCGTGATGAGTAGGTTCTCCATGTTGTATTCCGCCGCCGAACGGGTCCAGTTGTAGCTGCCAGTCAGGGCAGTGCGGTTGTCGGTTACGGCAAACTTGTGGTGCATGTGATAGGCCGTTTGATCGATGCGCGTAGTAACGCCAGCTTGGTGCAACTGCCGCACATCGGAGCCCCGGTCGTACAGCTTATCATTGTCGGTGAGCAGGCGTACCCGCACCCCGCGCTGATGAGCAGCTAGTACCGCCTCGGTGAGGCGGTCATCGGCAATGGTGAACACGCACAGGTCTAGGGTATGCTGGGCTTGGTTTAGAAAGTCGCGAATAGCTGCCACGCACTTCTCTACGGGGCTGAAGTGCACTTCCGAGTAGTGCGCCGTGGGCGTTGCCGTAGCAGTAGCAGCCTCCGGTAGTAAAGCGCTAGCCTCTTCCAACCACTCGATAACGGCCTTGTCCTTGAAGGTGTTGAACCGTTCCCGAGCTAGGTTAAAAAGCTGATGCCGCAATTCGCTGAGAGCACCGCCCGCCTGCCCGTAATCGGCCAGCCTATGGCGCAGTTGCTGGGCTTCCTCCGGCGATAAGTTTACATCCGTAAAGGCTTGCCGAAACTGGCAGAGTAGTTCGGCCGCTTCCGTATCGGCGTGCTGGTAGCTCATGAAACTTATGATATAGGCAGCAGCGCCCGTGACTTTCTCTTGATGGCCTGGGCTACGCGAGCTTGGGCCTCTCGCAGTGCTTCGGCTGATGGCTCGTGCAACTGGCGGGTAAGGCCTGGTACCGGTGAGCTGATATCAGCATCCCACAAGCCTGCGTTGTGCCAGGGCGTGAGGTGGTCCCAATCGGGTCGGTCGATAATGGGGTAGAGGCAAACGCCCAGCAACGGTACCCCGGCCCGGATGGCGGTGGTAGCTTCTTCCGCAATCATGTCGAGCCACAAAGGCCGGTCAATGCCAGGGTGGCTGGTTTCGGTAAGCACTACCGGGCGACCGTAGCGCTGGTAGGCCCGCTTAAGCAAGTGGCTCAGCGGCCGGAAGCGGGGGTCGTTGAAGTCGTTGGCCCAGGGCAGAATATGATGCGGGTCAAGCTGCCACTGGTTGTCGTAGTAGTAGTTAAAGCCTAGCATGTCCAGGTATTCCGGCCGGCCGCCCAGTTCGGGACAGAGACGCCCGCAAAGCATGTCTACGCTCTGAAACTGGTTGATATGAAACTCTTTAGCTCGGCGTACCTCGGCCGGTCCGGCATTCGGGCGGGGTACAATATGAATGAGGGGCTCAGTGGTAAGAATGCGGATAGTGGGGTCGGCTTCGCGCAATGCGGCCACGCCCTCAATGTACGCCCGCATCAGGCCCAGCTTTACTTCCCAGCCCTGACCTACGCAGTAGGGGGAAGTGCCCCGCACGTCGCCGCCCAGCCAGCTCATAAAGCTCACCTCGTTGATGGGCGTCACGATAAGCACATCGTCGGGTCGTTGGCTACGGTAGAAGTCAATGAAAGCCCGGCACAGGGCGGCAAAGCGCCGCGCAAACATGGGGTGGAGGGGCGTCAGATCGTCGGGGTAGCCGAAGTGACACAGGTCCCAAACTTGCTGAATACCGTGGCGCTGCCCTGCATCCAGCAGGACTTGGACGGTGCTCCAGTCGTAGGTATAAGCGGTTTTTTCTACTTGGCTCCAGCGGATGCCTTCACGCACAGTACCCACCTGAAAGTCGCCGAGGCGGGCGTAGTCCTCGTCCAGCAACTGCAAATGGCCAGTTTGGGTGAGAAAATCAACGCGGTTGCCGAAGGCATTAAGTTGGTCGGTGCATTCAAAGCCACCCATCCAGAAGGTTTGGAAAGGCGAATCAGCAAAGAAGTCGTTTGGCATAGTGGAAAGGTTGAGTACAGAACCAGCGGCTAAGCGGTAGAGTATAGCTGAGGTTGCCTATCAGACGATAGAATTCCATCCAGGGTTTGCTCCTGAACGACCCAGCAACCCAACTACAGCTTAAGAGGCGCCTCCGAAACTAGTCAAAAAAAGGCGGTCATGCTGAGCTTGCCAGCATGACCGCCAAAATATAGGCCTAATTTTTCCGGGAAAAATTAAATCTGAGGTGACACAGGTGTGTCTTTCACGTGCGGAGCACGCTGCTTGCCCGTGAGTCCCTTCGACTCGATGAAGATGCGCTTGAACTCAGGGTGCTTGGCCCGGATGCTGTCCTGCAACTGATCAACGGCCTGTTCGATTTCCACCGCCGACAGATGGTCGTGAAACTCTACATCGAGGGCCAGTACTACATCTTGGGGGCCCATGTACATGGTGAGGGGGCGGCGCACCTGCTCCACGCTTTTCTGCTGGCGGGCCAGGGCCTCCAGGCTATCGAGGGTTTCGTCGTCCACGCCTTCCCCAACGAGGAGGCCTTTGGTTTTATAGATCAGGAAAACGGCTACCGACACCAGCAGAACCCCAATGCAAATAGAAGCACCGCCGTCGAAGTAAGGATTATTGAACGCGTGGCCGAAGTATACGCCCGTCAGCGCAATGACAAGGCCCACTAATGCAGCCATGTCTTCCATGAGAATGGCAAATACCGAAGGGTCTTTGCTGCGGCCCAGGGTAGCCCAGAAGGTAGCGTCGCCGCGGCTCTTGTTGAATTCGCGGAAAGCGAGAAAGCAGGAGATGCCTTCAAACATCAAGGATAGACCTAGTACCACATAGTTCCAAGTAGGATCAGTGATGGGGGCCGGGTGCTTGAGGTGCTCTACCCCCTCGTAGAACGACATGCCACCGCCCACAGAAAACACCAGGATGGCGACAATCAACGACCAGAAATACAGCTCCTTGCTACGGCCGAAGGGGTGCCGGGCATCGGCAGGCTTCTCCGACTGCTTCACGCCGTACAGGATCAGCAAACCGTTGCCGCTGTCCACGAGGGAGTGAATGCCTTCCGACAGCATAGCCGAGCTACCAGTAAAAAAAGCAGCTACAAATTTGGAAATAGCAATGGCCACGTTGGCCCCGATGGCGCCGTAGATGGCAATTTTTGAGGAGGAAGTACCGGCCATAACGTAGAAACAGTGTGTCGATGGTACGCGCCACTCCCGATGGAGGTTGGGCGGTTGTTTGCCTAGCGCCCGCCAGTTGCCACCCAGCGCTTGCCGGCCAGCCAAAAACCAATGCACCTGCGGGCCGCTTGAACATTCGGCGTTTCTACGACTTTTACAGCTCTACTCTTTCGCCTATGGCTCAGATCGACACCTCTACCGATACACTAGAAACTACCGCGCCCCTACGCCGCCGCCTTGGCTTGGTGCAGGCTACTGCCCTCAACATGATTGACATGGTGGGCATTGGGCCGTTCGTAACCCTTCCCTTGGTGATGGGGTTCATGGGGCCCAACTTTTTGCTGGCCTGGGTAGTAGGTGCGGCTTTGTCGTTGGTGGATGGCTTTATTTGGAGCGAACTGGGGGCCGCCTACCCCGAGGCAGGGGGCTCCTACCGCTTTCTGAAGCTAGCCTACGGGGAGCAGAAGTGGGGCCGCCTGATGTCTTTCCTCTACGTGTGGCAAACGCTGGTGCAAGCGCCACTCGTGGTAGCATCGGGGGCCATTGGCTTTGCCCAGTACTTCGCCTACTTGGTTCCCCTAGACGAATGGTGGCAGCCCAAGCTAGTATCAGGGGTAGTAGTGCTGTTGCTCATTGCCCTGCTGTACCGCCGCATTGAGGACATTGGCAAGCTGGGTGTGCTGCTCTGGGTAGGCGTACTGGGCCTCATGGGCTGGCTGATTTTGGGTGGCGTCACGCATGCTACCCAGCCGGTAGCGTGGTTGCCGGAAGGTGGGCTGGCGGCGCTGCCGGGCGTGTTGCTCTCGGCTGCCATGGGGCAGGCCACCGTCAAGACCATTTACTCCTACCTCGGCTACTACAATGTATGCCATCTGGGTGGAGAAATTAAAGACCCTCAACGGGTTATTCCACGCAGTATCTTTCTGAGCATCCTGGGCATCATGGCCCTGTACCTGCTCCTGAACTGGAGCGTAGGCTCAGTTATTCCGTGGCAAGAAGCGGGACAGTCGAAGTTCATTGTGAGCACTTTTGTAGAGCGTGTGTACGGGGCTACGGCAGCCAAAGCGGCTACGGCTTTGGTACTGTGGGTAGCCTTTGCCTCACTATTTGCCGTGCTACTAGGCTACTCGCGCATCCCATACGCGGCCGCCGCCGACGGCGAATTTCTGCCCATCTTCGCCAAAACTCACCCCACCAAGCACTTCCCGCACGTGTCGTTGCTGCTGCTGGGCGGCGTTGGCTTCGTGTTCAGTCTGCTGTTCCGGTTGGGTGAAGTTATCAGCGCCATTCTGGCCATGCGCATTCTCGTGCAGTTTGTAGGCCAGGCCATTGGGCTGGTGCTGCTGCGGCGGCGCCGTGGCACGGCAGCCCTGCCCTTCAAGATGCCACTGTACCCGCTGCCAGTGGTAGTAGCCGTAGTGGTATGGCTGTGGGTGTTTATGAGCATTCAGGATGGGGTAAAGGTGGAAGGGCAAGCTGGTGCCAGCCTGTTTTTGCCGTTTCAGGTGGCGGCGCTGCTCATGATGGCCCTGGGCGTAGTGGTATTCCTGCTTTGGAGCCGAAGTCAGCGGCGGTGGCCCTTTGAGAACTGAAAAACCGGCCTCGCCTAGCATTAGCGCCGGAACGGCTATTTTTGACGAAACCTACTCCCCTCGGTCAAGCCCATGCGTCGTTTCGTACTGCTGTTGTCATTGCTGTTGCTACCCTGGCTAGGAATGGCCCAAACCAAAGCCGCTTCCGAAGCGGCGGCGCAGGCAACGGCGCTTCGTAGGGCCAACCAGCTTGTGCTGGAACGCCACTACGAATCGGCGTGGAAGCTGCTGAAAGTACTGGACCCCTTGAACGTAGAGCCAGCCGTGGTGCTACAGAAAACCGAACTGGCCCTGAAGTACTACACGGATACGGATGAACTGAAGCGCTTCGCCTTCCGCGACTTGAAGTTGCTAGACCTCTCGCCCGACAGCTTGCGCCAGCTAGGACAAGATACTGCCCGCTACTCCTTCCCGGTGCGCCAAGTGCTAGAGAAGCTCCAGCAGCAGAACCCCGACAACTACAAGCTGGATCGGGCGCTGGGCGACTACTACTTTACCGTGCAGCAGTGCGACTGCGCCGAGCAGACTCTGGGCGAGGATGAGGTGTTTCGGCGCACTATCAAGCATTACCAGCAAGCCCACGACCACGGCCAGGGCGACTACCTTTCATACTTTGCCTTGGGCTATTCGTACCAGCGGTTGGGCCAGTTCACGGAAAGCTTAGCACCCTTTGAGCGGTCAATTCAGCTGCGCAAAAACTACCCCACTTCTCACCTCAATCTGGCCTTTGTGTATTTGGAGCTCAAGGAGTTTGAGAAGGCCCGCGACCATGCCCGCCGGGCCCAACGGCTCTTCCCCGACGCTGCTCACAAAGAGGATGCGGGCTACTTGCTCAGCCAAATTGAAGAGCGCATAAAAACGGCCGCCAGCAGCCCAGGCTTACCGAAAGCACCATAGCCTGTCGGGCCGCGCTGCTGGGTAGTTACAAAGTAGTGCCTGCTCTGAAAGAACCATCGTCGACGGACTTGAGGAACTTGGTGAGGCCGCGGAAGTAGATTTGCTGGTCGTCCCACATGCTCATGTGGCTACCTTGGGGGCAGAGTAAGTAGTTGCCTTGCTGCACGCGGTGGCTCATTTCCTCCATTTCCTTGGGGTTCATGGTGTCAAACTGCCCACCAATCATCAGCGTTGGTACCGTCACCTTGCCCAAGTCGTTCCACCGGTCCCAGGTGAGGAGGCGGCCGGCTGTTTTGAACTCGTTGGGACCCTGCATCAACTCGTACACATGCTGGTTTACGTGCTTAAAAGAGCGCGCCACCGGGTCGGGCATAGCGGGTAAGCGCAGAAGGTGGCGGGAGTAATAATTCTTGAACACCAACCCCTCGTAGGTAGGGTTATGGTAGTCTTTGCGCGCCTCAAATTTCTCTAGCGAGTCGAGGAGAGTGGGGCGTAGTTTTGTCCGTAAGGTTTTGTTGTAGGCATCGTAGCGCGGAATGCTGGCTACCATGTTGGAAATGACGAGGCCAGCCAAATGGTCTTGGTGCTTGAGAGCATATTCCAGCGCCAGAATACCGCCCCAGGAGTGCCCCAGCACGTAAAATTTGTCGATGCCCAGCGCTTGGCGCACTTGCTCCACTTCGTCCACAAACCGCTCGGTGCGCCATAAGTCGTCATCCTGGGGCTGGTCGCTGTAGTAGGAGCCTAGCTGGTCGTACTCGTAGAACTCAATTCCTTCCTGCGGGAAGAAGCTCTCGAAGCATTCCATGTACTCGTGGGTCATGGCCGGGCCACCATGTAGGAGGAGCACCTTAATCTTGCCCGTCCCGAACCGCTTCGTCCACACATTGAAGGTGCCCTTCGGTGTCTTAATCGGAATCACCTGTACCCCACCCGTGCGGATGCCTGTTTCAAACGGCTGCAAATAGCCCGTTGTGCCCAGGCTAGACGACTTATTGGAAGATTCCGGAGTATAACCGGGCTTCTGCTGGCAAGCAGTAAGTGTGAGGGCGGCAGCCAGGGCTACGCTAGGGAAGCGGGTGAGGAGAGGTAGGGTCATAGATGGAGTTCGGTTCGTTCTTCAATAGTAGAAAGAACTGAGGTAAAGCCGGCTAAGCCAGTGCCGCGAACCAATAAAAAGCACGGCATCCTAAGCAGCCTGAAGAATCTGACCACATAATGAACAACCGGCCTAAAATGGCCCATGATCGACGTGACAAGATCTTCGCGCTGCTCAGGATGCCGTGCTACACGGTGCAAAAGCTGCCAAAACCAGCCCGTCCTATCAAGCTTGCTGAGCCAGTTCGCTCGTATCGTTGAAGTACCTTACAACGGTAACACGCAAGCTGGCTCAGCAAGTTTGGCAGGACAGGTTTTTTAGGTAGGGGTAGTTGCGTGAAGTATACGCTAATAGCCTAACTGCTACAGGTTTTCGCGGTTCATTACGCGGTTCTGGCGGTTGATAGACTCCAGGTGTACCGCATCGAAATACTTCATGATGAAGTCGCGGGTGAGGCCTAGCTGGTTGCCCTTCTGCACGCCGCGCTCCAGAATCTCATTCCAGCGGCTGGTTTGCAGAATGGTAATGTCATTGTCTTTCTTGTATTGACCAATGCTTTCCGCCACCTGCATGCGGCGGCCCAGCAAGTGCAGAATCTCGTCGTCGAGCTGGTTAATTTGCTCGCGCAGGGTGCTGAGCACCGTCAGGAACTCCTGCTGGTCGGTCGTTTCGTGGCGCCAGGTCAAACCGTCGAGTAGTTCGGCGAGGCGCTCGGGCGTTACTTGCTGCTTGGCGTCGCTCCAAGCGTTGTCAGGGTCGATGTGCGACTCCAGCATCAGCCCGTCGAAGTCAAGGTCAATGGACTTTTGAGCCACACCAGCTAGGCCCGTACGGTTGCCGCAAATGTGGCTAGGGTCGCAGATGATGGGCAGCTCGGGCAGGCGGCGCTTCATCTCAATGGGCAAGTGCCACATGGGGGCATTGCGGAATTCTGTGTTGCCGTAGCTGGCAAAGCCCCGGTGAATCAGGCCAATGCGCTTCACGCCAGCTTTTGCCAACCGCTCCACGGCGCCCATCCACAGTTCTAGGTCGGGGTGCACGGGGTTCTTGATGAACACGGGTACGTCGGTGCCGCGCAGGGCATCGGCCACGGCCTGCACTGAGAAGGGGTTTACCGTGGTACGGGCTCCAATCCAGAGCACATCCACGTCGAAAGCCAGCGCATCTTCCACGTGCTTAGGCGTTGCTACTTCTACGGTAGTAGGCAGGCCCGTTAGTTGCTTCGCTTTTTGCAGCCAGGGCAGGCCCTTTGTGCCAATTCCTTCGAATAGGCCGGGCTTGGTGCGGGGCTTCCAAATGCCGGCGCGCAGCATGTCTACTTTGCCTGTAGCGGCCAGCCGGGTGCAGGTAGCAATAAGCTGCTCTTCAGTTTCGGCCGAGCAGGGGCCCGAAATGATGAGGGGCTTTTTGGCCAGGAAGCTTTTGTGGTCGGTTGCGTCGGCGGGGGAGGTGAGGAGTTGTTCCATGGTATGATTAGGTTGTTTTTTCGGTTGAAGCGGCCCAGAGCGCCCAGGCAGCAGGAAGCTATTATCTGAATGCCTTGTCAAGCAGGAGGAAGCAGTTCGCTTGCATCGTCGAAGGAGTTTGGCAACAAGAGCAGGCAAGGCGAATCGGTAAGCTCGACATTACGGACTTTCATTGGGTTCTAGCCACGTGTTATTTCAGAATCTTTTTGATCAGGTTGGCTTGCTGAATTTGCTGGTACACGGCCGAGTAATCCTCCTGAGCCAGCAGTTCGCGCAGGTGCTGTAGCTGGTGAATGTGCTCATCCAGCACATCCAGCACGTTCACGCGGTTCTGGCGGAAGATAGGCACCCACATATCGGGGGAGCTTTTGGCTAGGCGCACCGTCGATTCAAAACCGCCGCTGGCTAGGGCAAAGATCTGTTGTTCTTCCTTCTCTTTCTCCAATACGGTGAGTGCCAAGGCAAATGACGTGATATGGGAGATGTGAGAGATGTAGGCCGTGTGCAAATCGTGGGCGGCGGCATCCATGTACACCAGGCGCATCGTTAGCCGCCCAAACACGGCTTCCACGCGGGCTACGGCATCGTTGGCGCTACGTGCGGCATCGCAAATTACAAGCGTCTTTTCGCGGAACAGGCCCGGTACGGCGGCCGACGGCCCCGAGTACTCCGTACCGGCCATGGGATGCACCGCCACAAAACGAGCACGCTGCGGGTGGCTGTCTACGTGGCTGAGCAGCGTAGCTTTCGTCGAGCCGACATCAATAACCGTCTGGCGTTCGGTTGCTACGTCGAGCACCTGGGGCAGCACGCCCAGCATGGCATCCATGGGCACGGCCACCACTACTAAGTCGGCGCGCGTTACGGCGGCGGCAAGGTCGGCTTCCACTTCATCTACCAAGCCCAGCGCCACGGCCTGCCGTTGGTTTTCGGGGCTGCGGTCTACCCCAATGATGTGGTGAGCCAAGCCTGCTTCCTTGAGGCTCAGCGCCAGAGAGCCGCCAATCAGCCCAATTCCTATTATTGTGACTACCATGAGAATTGAAGTAGTGAAATGCTGTTCAGTGGCTAGGTGGAGCGAAGGACCCGCGAAGAATGGGATGCGAGGCCCAGGAGAAGTCCGTTGCAGCGGATGCGGGCCCTTCGCTCGACCTAGGCCGGTTGGCTAGTAGTGCGGGCCGCCTTGATGCGGCTGAGGGCGGCGCCCAAAACGGCGGTGGTTTGGCACAGGCTTACCCGAATGAAGTGGTTGCCATTGCTGCCGAAGATGCCGCCAGGGGTGATGAATACTCGTGCTGCGTGCAGTAGCTCGTCGCTGAGAGCGTACCCATCGGCGTAGCCAGCCGGAATAGCGGCCCACACGAACAAGCCCACTTGGTTGCGCTCGTACGTGCAGCCGATGGTGTCCAGAAGTTCAAATACCAATTCGCGGCGGGCCCGGTAGTGCGCGTTCAACTCGTCATACCAGGTAGCATCTAGGTTGAGGGCTTCTACCGCCGCCAGTTGCACCGGCAGAAACATACCCGAGTCGAGGTTGCTCTTGAAGCGCAGTACTTCCTGAAGTAAATCGGCGCGGCCCGCCAGCATCCCTACCCGCCAGCCCGCCATGTTGTGCGACTTGCTCAGGGAGTTCAACTCCAGCACTACCTCCCGGGCTCCTTCCACGGCCAGCAAGCTTTGGGGTGCCTCCGTGTTCAGGATGAAGCTGTAGGGATTGTCGTGTACCAGCAAGATGTGGTGCTCCCGGGCGAAGGCCACCAACTTGGTGAAGAAAGTAGCATCGGCGGCCGTGCCAGTAGGCATATGGGGGTAGTTTACCCACATCAGCTTCACGCGGCTCAGGTCGCGCTGGGCCAGGTCTGTCAGGTTGGGGAGCCAATGGTTTTCAGCCGTCAGGTCGTAGTCGATGGGGGTGGCGCCGCTGAGGTGGGCGGCCGCGCGGTAGGCCGGGTAGCCCGGATTCGGAATCAATACCTCGTCGCCGGCCTCCAAAAACGTCATGCTCACGTGGATGATACCTTCCTTGGATCCTAGCAAGGGCAACACCTCCGACTCCGGGTCTAACACGACCCCGTACTGACGCTGGTACCAAGCCGTCATGGCTTGGCGCAGGGCAGCTACCCCTTTGTAGCTCTGGTAGGCGTGGGTAGTAGGCTGCTCGGCGGCGCGGGTAAGGGCTGCTACCACATTGGGGTGGGGCGGCATGTCGGGGCTGCCAATTCCAAGGTTAATGATCTGGGCACCGGCTTTATTAAGACCTTCAATTTCGCGCAGCTTCTGCGAGAAGTAGTACTCTTGAGTGTGCTGAAGGCGGCTGGCTACGGATACTTGCATCGGAGGAGGTAGGGTTGGGGGCAAGAGGTTGCCGGTGAGGTGGAGGGAGCGGCTGGCGTTAGAGTGTGCTCACCTGCTAGTGGTTGCTAGGGTAGAGGTTAGTGCGTAGTACCCTTATGATAGACGCCCAGCACCTGTACGCTTTCCGTGACGGGCTGCATTTCGCGGAGGGCCGCCTCAAACTGATCGGGGTGGTCGAACTCCAAATCGGCGTGGAAGTAATAGTTCCAGGTGCTGCCGGGCTTGGGAAAAGACTGTAGCTTGGAAAGGTTGATGCCCAGGTCGGCAATCCGCACCAGTACCCGTGCCAGGCTGCCCTGGGCGTGAGAGGTGTGGAAGTACAACGAAGCTTTGTTGGGCTGCTCCACGGCCAGGGCGTTTTCGGGTTTGGCAATTACCAGAAAGCGCGTGTAGTTCTTTTTCTCGGTCTGGATGCTGGGCGCAATGATGTCCAAATCGAACAGCTCGGCGGCTAGTTGCCCAGCAATGGCGGCAATGCCCGTTTGGTGGCCTTCTCGAATGCGGCGGGCGCTGAGGGCCGTGTCTTCAGTTTCTACCAGGCGCCACGTGGGTTGCTTCACCAAAAAATCGGTGCACTGCAGCAGGGCCATGGGATGGGAATGCACCTCCCGGATGTCGGTGAGCTGCTGGCCGGGGAGGGCCAGTAGGTGCTGCTGAATCCGTAGGTACACTTCCCCCATCACCCGCAGACCCGATTTGCGCAACAGCGTGTAGTTCGGCAGAATGCTACCCGCAATGGAGTTCTCAATGGCCATTACCGCCGCATCGGTTTGCCCTTCGGCTACCTGGCGGATCACGTCGCCAAACGTAGCGCAAGGCGCGGTTTGGGTGGTGGGTCCGAAGTAGTGGCGGGCAGCTATCTGATGGAAACTACCTTCAAAGCCTTGAATGGCGACGGTTGGGAGCATGGTGCGGGTACTAAAAAAACAGCATTAAAAAAGGCCTCCGGAGTGCGGGGCCTTGGGTTTGCGGTGGTGGCTGCTTGGGGTCAGCTCCGGCAAATCAGGCCCGGCTTCTTTGTAAAAAAGAAGTAGTAATAGCCGTAATAAAAGAATGCCGAAGGGAACATGAGTAGCAGCGTGTGAGCGTAAAAAAAGCGCCTCCCGAGGTTGTCGAGAGGCGCTGTGTGTTTCGGTTTGGAAAGCTACAGGGGGGCCGCTCGACTACGTGGTGACGTAGTAGAAGTAGTAGCTAAAAAAGAAGCGGCCGATGGGCTGAGTCATGAGAATCAGGTGCTTTACGGTGGGCAAGGTGGGGAAGCCCCGCGGTAATTCCAAATTATTTTTTTCAAGAACTACCTAACCCACGGCCAAGGCGGGGCGTTTGGAGTAATTATTACTGCGCCTAGCAACTGCCTGATAATAAGATAATACTGGGCTATTTGCTTTTGCTGGTAGCTGGCTAGAAGGCTGGTCCCGCAAATTGCCAGTTACTTTGTGGCGGCTGGCCGGTTATAGCCGAATTACTTCCTGATCATGTCCGTCACGACTCTCCGCTACGCCGATACTGGCGCTTTCTCCGCTCTCCTCACCGACTACCTCGGCCAGCGCCCGGAGCTCCAGCCCTATTATCACCGCTTTCCTAAGCTGGAAGAATTTGCCGCTCAGCTCGCCGAAAAGAAGGCGGCTTACTCGCCGGAAGCTCGGCAGCGCCTGGTAAGTGCTTTGCGCGCCCAGTACGCCGCACAGCCGGCCGTGCACCCGGCTGTGCAAGCCAACCTCGACCTACTGGCCCAGGAAACGACCTTCACCATCACTACCGGCCACCAGCTCAACCTACTCACGGGTCCTCTGTACTTCGTGTACAAAATTATTACGGCGGTAAAGCTGAGCCGCCAGCTGAAGGAGCACTACCCGCAGTACGACTTTGTGCCGGTGTACTGGATGGCCACTGAGGACCACGACTTCGCAGAAATCAACCACTTGCACCTGTTTGGGAAAAAGTACGAGTGGAGCGCTACTACCACTGGTGGCCCCGTTGGGCGACTAGCTCTGGACGGCCTGGAAGAGGAGCTGCTGAGCCAACTGCCCGCCGAAGTGCCCACGGCTTTCCGCGAGGCTTACACCAGTTCCACTTCCCTGGCCGAAGCTACTCGCAAGCTCACGCACAGCCTCTTCGGGGAGCTTGGGTTGGTAGCCCTGGACGGCGACGACGCCACGCTTAAGCAAGCACTGGTGCCGGTGCTGGAGCGCGAGATTCAAGAACAGGCCTCCAACCGGGCGGTACAGGCCACCAACGCGCAGCTAGAAGCGGCAGGTTACAAACCGCAAGTGTACTCCCGCCCGCTCAATCTGTTCTTCCTCACGGATGCGGGCAAGCGGGAGCGGCTAGAGTACGATGCTACCCAAGATTGCGCTCAGATTACGGTGCGCAATACAGCGCAGTGTCATAGCCAAGACGAACTCCTTGAGTTGGCACGCCAGCATCCGGAGCAGTTTAGCCCTAATGTGGTGCTGCGGCCATTGTACCAGGAGTTGTTGCTGCCCAACCTGTGCTACATTGGGGGCGGAGCGGAAGTAGCCTACTGGTTCCAGCTCAAGCAAGTGTTTACCGACAACCAGGTGCCTTTCCCGATCTTGCTCCTGCGCAACTCGGGCCTTTACATTGGCAAAGCCAACGCAGGCAAGCTGCGCAAGCTGGGGCTCACGGCCCAGGATATTTTCCGGCCCCTGCCCGAGCTGAAAAAGCAGGTAGGTGCTACCCTGGGTCAGGAAGAGATTAGCTTGAAAGAACAGCAGCAAGCCCTGGCTGTCGTATTCAAAGAAGTAGCCGACCTAGCCCAGCGCCTCGATCCTACTCTGGTAAAAACAGTAGCCGCCGAGCAGCAAAAAACGGCTGGCTCTTTGGCCGGTCTTGAGAAGCGCCTGAGTAAAGCTGCCGAAGCCAAGCACGAAACGGCGTACAACCAGCTCACGGCCCTCAAGGATAAGCTGTTCCCCGAAGGTCAACTGCAAGAGCGCCTCGATAACGTGCTCAGCATTATGATCAATAACCCGCAGTTTATTCAGCAGCTCGTAGCGGCCTTCGACCCGCTAGCTCTGGAATTCACCGTGCTGGAAGAGGAATAAGTGGGCCGCCACGTGCGAGCGTTTTACGTTAATCACGGCGCTGCCTAAGCTCCTATATGCTCCCTGCTAAGTTTGCAGGCGCAGGGCTTGGGTAGCGCCGCGTTGGTAATTAAGAGCCTTCCTGTATGTTGAAAGCCGATTTACGGCGGGATTTTTTGGCGCGTCGGCGTAGCCTCACCACTGCGGAAGTAGCGCAACGAAGCCAAGCCATCAGTGAGGCGTTGGTGGTAGCTTTCCCAGTAGCCAAGTGGCACTGGCTGCACGTGTTTCTGCCCATTCCGCAGCAGCACGAGCCTGATACGTGGCGCATCATCCGGCACGTGTGGGCCACGTGGCCGGCGGTGCAAGTGGCAGTGCCTGTAGTGCAGCCCAATGGCCGAACGCTCCGCCACTACCATCTCACCTCTAACACGAAGCTAGTGCACAACCGCTGGGGTATTCCTGAGCCTGTAGATGCCCCGCAGGTAGCCCCTGAAAAGCTAGACGCCGTGCTAGTTCCGCTGCTGGCGTTTGATGAAACAGGCCAGCGCGTAGGCTACGGGAAAGGTTTCTACGACCACTTTCTAGCGGAGTGCCGCCCCGAAGCCTTGCGTATTGGCCTTAGCCTAGAGCCACCCGTGTCCCGCATCAACGACGCTTGGCCGGGTGATGTGCGCCTGCACGCCTGCGTCACGCCAGAGCGGGTATGGCAGTTTACCTAGTTTTCGAGGCGAAGTCTGGCAAGATATAAAGACCACTAAAGGAGCTTTTTCATGATCTGCCAATTGCTAGCCCCTACTTCAGCAAGGGGACCGTACTGGGTTTACTACAGTGCACCTACTGGTCGGCTCTGCAACTAGTGCCACCCGCGGAGAACAGGGAATATGTACAGGCCGATTGTAATGGCGCAAGCTTGACAAGGCAGTACTAGCACAAATCAAAGAGCCCGTGCTACTAGTAGCACGGGCTC
>NZ_JZIR02000033.1:0-749 GCF_000961955.2 Hymenobacter sp. AT01-02 | reverse complement strand
TTTTCAGCGCCGTAAACAGCAGTTAGATGCTTTTGCAGGCTAGTCCAGAGGCCAGTGCGGGCTTTTTCAAAAGCGGCGGTATTCTGGTCGGTCACGGTGAAGCAGTATTGAGGTGGACGGCAAAGGTATAAGGCCTAGCGGTCATGTTTGCGTGCGAGGTGGTCTGGAAGTGGTCGTCAAAATCATTTGCGCCACTGACTCTGCGGCTCCTTTGGCTTCTTGATCAGGCTAGTCAGCTTCTGTCCATTCTCTGCCAGCAATCATACGTTTTATACTACTAAGCTATCCATTCGCTTTGACTTGAGTACTATAGGATAATCCTGTCGCAACAGGTAGCCATCTTTGGATATAAAGCCGCGCGGCCTTACCACCATGCTGGCCTCTCGCAGCTCCGGATACAGCCGCTTACACTGCCAGATGATCTTTTCAATATTCTTGATTTTGGTTTTCACAGCTAGCATGTTGGGCTGGATAGAAACCCAATACTTCTGCCGATTTTGAATCAGATTCAGCCACAGTTCTGCCAAATAGTTGCGCGCCTTACTAAAGGTCGCCAGCGCTTCGGTATCTGACTTGATGTATAGGCAATTGATAAAATCAATCTGCTTCGTTCGGTTGGTAGTAGTTCGGCTCCTGTCGTAAGCCACCCAGAAACGGTCCATTTCTTCGTAAACACCTTTCTGCTTGCTTGGAGACTGGCATAGAGCCGCACGTACGCTGCTGGATACCAGCAATAGGCATAGCATTTT
>NZ_JZIR02000032.1:0-6926 GCF_000961955.2 Hymenobacter sp. AT01-02 | reverse complement strand
GAGGCCAGCAGGGTCTGGGACTACCAGGCGAGGCCGTGGTCGAGCACGAGCTGCCCGCGCCACCTGAGATACCACCGGCCCGGCGAAACGGGGTATTTCACGTTCGTGTACCAGCCCCTGCGCGACGAGCCGCACGGACCCGTGACGGGCATTGCCTGCGTGGCCCTCGACGTGACCGAGCAAGTGCTGGCCCGCCAGCAGGTGCAGCGCCTCAACGAGGAACTAACAGCCACCAACAAGGAATTGCACGCGAGCAACAGCCGCTTGGTGCGCACCAACGTGGACCTGGACAACTTCGTCTACACGGCCTCGCACGACCTGAAGTCGCCCATCACCAACATTGAGGGGCTGCTGGCCCTCTTGCCCGAGTTACTACCCGAGGCCGTGCGAGCGGATGCACACGTGGCGCCGGTGCTGGAGCGCATGCAGGAGTCCATCGAGCGCTTTCGGCGCACCCTCACGCACCTGACCGACGTGAGCCGGCTGCAAGCCGAGTTTGCCCAGCCCACCGATGACGGTTTCGCTGGCGGCCATCATCGCGGATGTGCGCGAGGACCTGCACTTCCAGTTCCTCGAAGCTGGGGCCGTGCTCGACGTAACCGTCAACGGCACGCAGCTGCGGGTGTTCTCGCCCCAAGAACCTGCGTAGCCTGATCTACAACCTTGTGAGTAATGCCCTCAAGTACTGTCACCCCCGAGCGGCTCCCCCCGGGTGCGCATCCGGTGCGTGCCCACCGGCGACTCGCTGGTACTCACGGTGCAGGACAATGGACTGGGCCTGAGCGTCCCACATCAGCAGCGTCTGTTTCAGCTCTTCCAGCGTCTGCACACCCACGTCGAGGCTCGGGCGTCGGGCTCTATGCGGTGAAAAAGATTGTGGAGAATGCGGGCGGTACTATCACCGTGGCCAGTCAGGAGGGCGTGGGCACGACCTTCACCCTCACCTTTCCAGCCTAGGGGCTGGCTTTACCTAGTTTTTCTACTCTCTCCATGCCCCGCTTAACCAGTGCGCTGCTGGTCGATGATGATTCGACTGCCAATTTTTTAATAAGCTGCTGCTGGAGCGCGCTGGCGTGACCGAGCACCTGCTGGTGGCCGAGGATGGGGCGCAGGCCCTGCGCCTGCTGGCCACGGCCTGCCTGTTGCCGAACCAGGCCCAGTGCCCGCAGTTGATTCTGCTGGACCTGAACATGCCCGTGCTCAACGGCATCGAGTTTCTGCAGGCCTACCAACACTTACCCGCCGCCCAGCGCCAGGGCATCGTGTACTGCTGCTCACCAGCGCCTCGGTCGAGCGGGATCTGGAGCAACTGCGGGGCTTGCCCCTGGACGGCATCCTGAGAAAGCCTCTAACGATGGCCAAGCTGCAACAGCTGCTCGATAACTATTTTCCAACCTAGTGCACGTGAGGTACCCGCTGGTGCTTGCGGCAGTGGCTCAAGCCCAATCCTGACACCAAAACCCTTCCCGAGGAAACCCTCCCCCCTGCTAGACAGCAGAGGCGTGTGGCTCTGAGGGCGTGGCCCGCTTCCCGTTGGGCTATGCGCTGGACCTGTTGATGGGTGAAGCGGCACCCGCGGCGGGTACGAAGGCCCAAGCTCTCCAACTCCTGGGCAATCTGATTATAGCCGTGCCCTTGCGAGAGCCGGGCTAAAATCAAGGCTGTGGCCTAGCGGTTGGCCTAGTGGGCCGGCGAGCCAAACGCATCGATTTCCTGTTCACTAGGGCCAACCCCTTCCTTTCTTTTCCTTTGCTGATGTCCATTCAACCCAAAACCAAGTGCTTGGCGCATGTCGCCCTGCGCACTTCCGACTTTGCCCGCGCCAAGGCCTTTGATCATGAGGTGCTTGAAGACCTCCGACATACTGGGCTTTCTGGTCGGAACCACGTTTATTGGCTTTAAGCTGGCGGCGCCACCTACCCCGGGGGCAGCACCTTCACCCCCTTCAACGTGGGCCTCGACCACATCGCCATTGCCTGCGAAGACGAAGCCGAGCTGCACCGGGTCGCCGCGGCCTTACAGGCGGCCGGGGTGGAGAACACGGGGGTAAAAGTGGATACGGTGGCTCCCAAGCAGTACGTGGCCTTTAAAGATCCTGACCGCATCGCCTGGGAGTTTTACATGGTGTAGGGCACGCGGATGCATGCCAAGCTGGTATTACGCCTTGACTACCACGGGCTTTCGGTTTCACCGGCGGGAGCATCCCGACTAAAGTACTTCCCAGTAGGGCCGTCCGCACCGATCGTGGCGTATTGGGTAACAAACCGGGCGGCATCCGTTACCGCTCCCCCTTGGTGGCCGGTAAAATCGGTAGCTGTCTGACCCGGGTCGACCGCATTGACTTTAAAACCTTTCGCCTGCAGCTCGTACGCCAGGAAGACGGTGTAGGCATTGAGCGCCGTCTTGGAGGAGCCGTAGGCCGCTAGCTTATAGGGCGCATGGATCCAGGTGGGGTCGCTTTGCAACGTGAGCGAGGCCAGGCCGGAGCTAATGTTGACGATGACGGGCACCGGCGCCTGCTCGAGTAAGTCCAGGAAGGTCAGCGTCACCTCGATGGTGCCGAAGAAGTTGGTGTTGAAGATCTCTCGTATCTGATCAGTGTCAGTAATCAAGGCATTTTGCGGAAACCCACCCAGTACGCCCGCATTGTTAATCAACACGTCCAAGACGGAGGTTTTCGCTCGGATGGTCTTTTCAGCCGCCTGAATGGAGGCTTTATCGCAAACATCGAGTTGAATCGCCTCGACGTGGGGCAGGCCGGCTTCGGTCAGGTGGGCCACCGCCTGCTGCCCTTTAACTAAGTCGCGGCAGCCGAGGTAGACAAAATAGCCCTGGTGGGCCAATTGGCGGGCGGTTTCCAGACCGATGCTCTTGTTGGCACCGGTAATGAGAACATGTTTCATGCGCTGTATGAGGAGATAAGTACGGAGCAAAGGTCCAACGGCTGCTGGACAGGTTACTTACCTTTGGGTAAAAAGGAGACGACCAGCCGGCTGATTGTGATGCTGCCGAAAACGCTGTAAATCAACTACGTTAACGCTTGTGCGCTGCTAGCCGCAAACCCACCTACGCAGCAAGTGGCTACGCATTTAGCAGCACCCGGCCGGTGGTAGCCGAGCAAAAAAGCGGCTGTCTCCTGGAGAGACAGCCGCTAGCGAAGGTGGAGGGAAAGTACGGAACGGCGAGTACCGGTTGAACGAGCGGAAAGCGGCCGGCTGAGGCTCGCCTGGACGGACCTACTTACTGAACCGGACGAAAGGGTTGTAGTAATCGGATGCCGGCCTCAATAGACCCGTCCATCAGTTCCAGCAGCTGCGGCGCTTTTTCGACCATGCGGGTCCCACTCAGGTGGGCGTCGAGCGCCGCCTGGTTTTCCCAACGTTCCCAAATGATAAAGGTGCCTGGTTGACCGACGACCTCATGCGCCTCGTAGTCGAGGCAACCCGCGTCGTTGCGCGAGCCCGTAATCACCCCTGTGATAAACGCTTTCATCTCGGCCGCTTTTCCGGCTTTCGCCCGTGCTTCCCAGAGCACAGTGACGTAGTGGTTAGTTGATTGGTTCATGCGGCAAAATTGCTTCGTCTAAAAAAGGGACTACTTACCTTTTGGTAAAAAGCAGTTGAGCCGAGTGGGTTTGCCAGACGCAGGTCGGCAGGCAGCGACCGGGGAGCCAGCCGGGCTGCCACTGTTCAGAACCGAAAAGCGGTTCTTCAGCTCTTCAGGTGCGCCGCGACCCGTTGTTGAGCGCGCAGCAGGAGTACGCAACGGCCCTGGTAGCTTCTGGTGCGGGTAGTCGCTGAATTAACCGGTTCCGTTCACTAGCGACATGGGGTAAGTCGGTCAGCTGGTTGCCTCTGGAAAACCAGGCTGGGTATCCAGCCGGCGGCGGATACGACTCAGCGACTGCGGCGTGACGCCAATGTAGGACGCCAAGTAGGCGAGCGGAATCCGATTGGCCAGCCCTGGGAACGTGGTCAGGAACTGCGCATACCGGGTCGCTCCGTTGGGGCTGACCAGCGCGCTGCGCCGGTTCATTTTTTCCAACAGCGCGTGCGTGAAGAGCTTCTGCTCGACCTGCGGCCACGCGAGGATGGTCAGGCTAAGGGCCTGCCACGCGTGGGCCTTGAATACAAGCATATGCACCTGCGTTTCGGCCTGCACGTACTCGGTGCAGGGCTGCTGGAATTGATAGCTTTGCAGGTCCACCACAAAGTGGTTCTCTTCCACAAAATACTTGGTGTTTTCCGTGCCATCGCGCTCGAAGTAGCACACGCGCATCACGCCGGCCACCACAAAGCCAATTTCCTGCGCCACCCGTCCGGCCTGCGAGAAATAGTCGCCGGGCTGGTAGGTGCGCGCCACGGCCTGCTTCCGGATAAGTTGGAGTTGCTGCGGGCTAAAGGGATAGAATTGCAGCAGAAAGGTATCGAGTGACAAGTCGGTCATGCCAGGAAGAGGGGGTAGCGCCTGGAGGGGTTCCAGGCAATCGGCCCGTAGCAAAGGTCACGCCTTAGGCATGAGCAGCCGTTACCATTTGGTAAAAAACAAGGAGGCAATTAACTTCTGGACCAACCTTTTACGCAAGGCCACGCCGTTGTCGGGCTCCCCTTTGAGAAGAAGAAGCTGGAGGGTACGGATCTAGGGTTGTTGTTTGGCTTGGACAACTAGGTAGAAATTAAGGCTATAGAGTGTGCCCTATGTCGTCAAGTGACATCCATCATTATCCGGCACCGGCACCCAGTCTGGTACGCAAAGCCTTTCTAGTTAACATAGAAAAGGCGTATCGGACAACTGTAATGATATATGGAAGTCATCGAAACGATTGAATAACAATGTGGTATTCATAAATTATCCTTCGCAAAAAAATGGAGAATGTTATAGTTTTAATAATTTTATTATATTCAATGGTCCTAAATTAAGAGTTAGAAACAAGAGTAGTATATGTATGGCTGTCAGGACAAAGACCAAATCAGCTATATTATCCGCTGATATTCATTATAGCCAGTTTGCTAAATTAATACTTCCTATTCTTAATTATGTTCACGATCATTATTCAATAGTGGCTCATCATGAAGGGAATGCCGGAAAATTCACATAATAAATGTGGTGTAAAAATTAAATTAAAAGAAACCGTTATTTCAGTCGACAAAAACTCCTATGGGCACCCCTTTATGTCTCATGTTAATAATTTAACAAGACAAGAATTGACTTTAATGTTGTGCAAACGAGATATAAAAAAAAGAGACTATCATATTGTTCTAAACTGATTTTAATTTTCGCAATTTACCCTCCTCTCCTTTAGAGTCACTATTCCAAAGTTAACGGCACTTAGTTTCATGACTTTGAAGGTTATGCCCTTAGCGGTAACCTTTAAAGTCATGAAAGATCTTCTCCATGCGGGTTCGGTACCCCGATTCATTCAGGCGAGCAGTGACCTCCCGCAAGCTCACTATGGCTCGCAACGGGACGGCCAACTGTGCCGCTTGCCGTTTACTGAATGTGCATTGCGCGCCGAGATATCCGATATTCTTGCCGGCCTTATAGCTCGGGCTGGTCGGGAGATAAGCCGGCGGCCAGCTTTTCTGTGAGTTGCTGTTCCAAAGTGGCCACACTGTGCAATGCAGCCTGCAAAGCTTCCGGTAGATACTCACCCAACCGGTACTCGGCGATCCTAATGGGCTTATGCACGTCCCGCAGGCATACTCGGCGACGACGTTGTTACGGCTTTTGCACAGCAGCAACCCGATGCTCGGGCGGTCTTCAGGGTGGCGCAGTTGCTCGTCAACGGCCGTGAGGTAGAAGTTGAGCTTGCCTGCGTACTCGGGCTTGAACTCGGCGATCTTCAACTCCACCACGTAGGCGCGCAAGCGGACATGGTAGAACAGCAGATCGAGGTAGTAACCTGCCACCACTTCTAGGTGTACTTGCTGCCCCAGATAAGCGAAGCCACTCCCCAATTCAACAGCAGTTTGGTGATGTGCTCGAGCAGCCTGCGCTGCAAGTCCCGCTCCTGCACCTTATCGGTTAGGGCGAGAAAATCGAACACGTAAGGGTCTTTCAGGGTCTGCTGGGCTAGCTCTGATTGTTCGGGGGGTAGCGTGGTAGCGAAGTTGGTAATGGCCTGTCCCTGGCGACGGTGATGGCCGGCTTCAATCTGATGCACCATCACATCACGCGACCAGCCGTTTTGGGCCGCGGCCGCCACGTAGTGCAAGCGCGTAGCCTCATCCGGCACCTTCTCCAGCAAGGTGAGATGGTGGTACCAGGGGATTTGTGCAAGCGTCGCTTGCACAAAGGCCGGGTCTGGGTAGGCCGAGAGGTTCTAGTAAAGTGAGACAGAAAAGGGCATTATCTTCCTTCTGTCATAAGTTCAAAATCAATTACAACTTCGCCGCGCAAACGTTGCCGCTATGATGACGCCTTCCGGGCGGAAGCGTTGCGTTTAGCCTCGGAAAGCCGCTCCACGCAAGCTGCAGCCCGGCAGCTTGGCATCAGCCCGAAGCTGCTATACAAGTGGCAAAAAGCTACGCAGCCTGTTCTGGAGGTGGGCGCGGAAGAAATCGAAAGCGCCGCGATGCGCCAGCTGCGCGCCGAGAACCGACGCTTGCAACAGGAGCGTGACATCTTAAAAAAAGCCTTGGCCATCTTCATGCCGCCAACCTCGTGAGCCGTTATCGCTTTGTCCGAGCACAAACCCAGTACTACCCCGTGCGACGGCTCTGTCAGGTGCTGGGTGTGGGGGTGGCCAGCTACTATCGGTGGCAGCAAAGAGTAGCGGCACGCTGCTCGGTGCCAGCCTGGGAAATCGCCATGTGCCAAGTATTTGTGCTGCACAAACGACTGTTGGCACCCGCCGCTTACGAGCCGAATTGCGGGCACAAGGTCACCAAATAGGTCGTCATCGCATCCGATAAGTCTTGCACCGC
>NZ_JZIR02000031.1:0-16595 GCF_000961955.2 Hymenobacter sp. AT01-02 | reverse complement strand
GGAGTCCCCCTTGCAATCTGCGCTGTGGTGTAGATAATACTACTTCTTACTAGGCTTTGTGTTATCTGGGCACACAATCTTGTAAAACGTATACGATACGCTTATGCCATTATAGAAATACCAATCCTGGTCATGCCTATTTCCCAAAAGATCAGTTTGTCCCCGGCTTTTCCCATCTATATGGTCAAGGTCATCAGTAAACGTTTTACGTGCACCAGCTTCTACTCCTAAATTCCAATGGGTAGATACCGCGTACTTAATACCTACACCGGCCGGAATAGCTAAGCTCAAGACTGACTCCTTTCGGTCTAGTTGGGGATTGGTAGCACTTCTTGTTTGTGTATTGGCGAAGAAGCCTGCCAAACCAACAAATACATAAGGAGTGAAGTGGACCTTATCTTTTCTGTTGTGGTAGTCGAATAAGTTATATTCCATAGCTCCCGACAACTCCAACAAACTACCCTTCATATTAGCCTGCCGGTAAGTTGACAAAGGCGGGGTAGTACCATTTATATCCTTGACGTTCCCATCATCCGCCCGCAGTAGTCCACCCATAAGCCCTCCACGTAGGGTAATAGGGCCTGATATATCTTTGCGGTAGAATGCGGTAAGGGCAGGCCGGTTATTCTTGAACTGATAGTGAGGGGACAGTTCTCCCTTGTAATTTAATCCACCTATCCCTACTCCTACTTCACTGGTAGTCTGAGCAGCAAGAGAGTGTACAAAAAAAACACTCCCCGCTTGCCCAAGGCAAACAAGGAGTGTTTTAAGGAGATTCGAATTCGTCATCAGGCTAGCTGTTTGTTGAATTAGACAGCCAGTTGCTGCTGGCTATCGGAATTTGGGGGTTGCCACTCGCGTGGGCAGGATGTAGTTTACAGAAACACCTAGGGTTGTGTACCAGTCTTTTTCCGAGCTATGACCACGTACTTCACCACCTTGGTTAGACTTGTTGTACGTTCCAGCAAGTTCACGCGTGATGTCCCAGCCAAAGTAGCGAGAAGCACCTTCGGGTAGAACGTTGGCGTTAGCTACATAATTGCCGCTAACATCGTCCAAGTAATCCGTAAAGGTTTTACGGAAACCCAACTCGATGCCTACATCAAACGAACGATTGAGCTTGTAGCGTGCACCAGCACCAAAAGGAATTACAATTTGCGTTAGGCTGTAGGCTTCCGATTGGCCTTCCGTCCGGAGCGACTGCAGTGCAATGTAAGAACCTTCGCTAACACCGTTGCTGTTTGCGCCTACCAAGCCTTTAGGGTTGTGGTGAATTACACCCACACCACCGAACAAGTACGGCACGAAGTCAGGACGACGGATATAGTTGTTACGGTTTTCGATAAGGTCGAACATACCCACTGCCGACAACTCGAGGATATCGTTGCGGAAGTTCATGTTCCGGTTGTAACGGAACTTGTATTCTGGATCATTCTGATCTGCAGCTTTCGAGTCATCACCGGTAATGCGGCCGTATGCAAGAGCAGCACGGGCCGAAATACGGGGAGTAAAGCGGCGGGTGAACGACAGGCCCAAGTTGGGGCGGCTAGCGCCAACACGTAGGCTAGGGATGCTAGGTTTCGGCGTGATATCACCGAAGTAGTTCATTGCGTTCAGGCTAACACCAACGGAGTTATACTGCTTACGCTTGCTAAATTGTTGAGCACTCGCCTCCGTCGCTACCAGCGCGAGGACCAGTAGCGTGGCCAAAGTGTAAGTGAAGAGTTGCTTCATATCGAGCGAGAGTTAGGAATATCGAAGGAGTTGCAGTGCAAAAATCGTGCGGGCATAGTCGCAGTCAGTAACAAAAGTAGAGGTTGAGGGGAACTAAAAAAACATTTAGTTGAAAATCTATATTATCAAATAGGTATTCCAGCAGGGTTCCTCCGATCTAGCCCCCAATTCAACTTACTGCGCAAGGTACTCAGGAAGTTGACGTGGTTAAGTTTCACCAGACGGGCATTGAAATTTTCTCGGCGAACGGCAATTTGAACGTTTGCCTCCACGGTTACAGATCGAGAATCAAGGGAGAGCAAAAAATTATTGCTACGCCCTTCTATTTCGAAAGAAATAACACTTTTATCGGAAACGATCAGGGGCCGTACGTTCAGATTGTGGGGGCATACGGGAGCAATAATGAAATTGTTTGTTTGCGGCAACATTACGGGCCCGCCACAACTCAGTGAATACCCGGTTGAGCCTGTAGGGGTAGACACAATCAGGCCATCCGCCCAGTAGGAGTTTAAGTATTCGCCGTCGATGTACGTGTGAACGACAATCATGGACGAAGTATCTCGCTTCAGAATACTGAACTCATTGAGCCCGAAGTTGATAGCACCGAAAGAATCAGGGTCAGTATCTACTCGGATAAGGCTTCTGTCTTCTAGTACGAAATGTCCTTTGAACAGAGCATCAATGGCCGGGGCTATTTTATCGGGCGCAATAGTAGCTAAAAATCCTAATCGTCCAGTATTGATACCAAGAATGGGAATTTGCAGGCTACCAACGTAGGTAACGGTATCGAGCAAAGTACCATCACCCCCGATACTTAATACAAATTTCACGTCCTCAAGCGAGTCGCCACGCCGAAAAGTCGCAATGTTGCCAGGTAGCGTGATGTGCTGATCTAAGTAGGTATGGAATGACTCCACAATGAGAACTTCCGTCTGCCGCTGCACCAAGTCATCGATAAGCTGCTGCAAGAAGGGGGCAAGCGCTTCATCGAAAGGCTTGCCCAAAATGGCTATTTTCATAATAAGACTGTATCCCTGAGCCTAGTCCAGAACAGGTCAGATCGGAAAATCGGTGCGGAAGAAGAGGCCGTTCTGCCCTTCAACGTTGCGAGCTGCTTCTACGGTAAATACCCAGTCGTAGTAGGTTACCACGTGCAAGCCTAGCCCAAGAGCTGCAAGTGGCCGGTTAGGTAGCGTATTACCCATAGTAGCCGCAGGGTTCCGTACGTATCCTGCGTCAACAAAGGTATTTAAATACAGCACTAGCGGGATACTATTGATTTTAGGGTTGCTTATCCCATGCAAACGGAATCTGCCCGCATCGAAGAGCCTGTAGGATACCCCTTGTTGTACTAGCGCATAATGGCGCCCATCAATTACATAGGCATCATATCCTCTAACCAGCCTATCATATCCTAAAGCCCGGTTATCAGCGTATCCGATGCGGCGCCCCAACCGAGCCTGCCCTGTTATACCCATGCTATAGTAAAAGGAGCCTCCAAGGGCAGCATAGCGGGCATAACGCGCCCGCAGGGTAACAATGCTGGGGCTTCCATTCGTCAGGAATGAACGATAGGCAATGCCAACCTCGGCGTATCGCCCTATGAGTGGGTAGGCAAAGGTGTTGCGCTGATTAAGAATGCTGCTTAGGCTGAATTCTAGGTACTCGCGCTTGGGTCCGCCTAGGTAGTAGGTTGGGTTGCGGCGGTGTACTGAATCAGATATTTGTTCTCGGTGGTATGATACGTCGAAGGCAGTGCGGTGCTGTACCGTACGACGCCAGCGGATACCTGCTGTGGTGTACAGACGCTGAATAGGAAACCCTACATCCTGGCGAAAATTGACTAACCGATTGTCAAGCGTTTGGTAGTCTAAGGCATGGCTTTGGTAGAACGAGGCCCCTACTCCTACCCCAATACGCCGGCGGCGGCCGTAGCCGGGCGCTTCGTAAAACAGTTCGTACTTTCTATTGAAGCCCAGCTGAACATTCGCTAGCACTTGCTCATTCCGGCCTCGAAAGTTGCGGCGTACTACGTGCACGCCATAATCTATTCGTCGCCACCGGTCGGAGCGGTCGAGCCAAGAACGATAGTTACGGTCAGCCAGAGAGAATATGGGTATCGGAAATGTATACCAGCGCTCCTGCATACTATACAGGATGCTCAACTCCCCGTTTCGGCATACTGCCTGCACCAATACTTGATGAAAAAGCTGCAGGTTAAATATGCGGCGGCGGTTGGCTTCTAAGCGTTTCCCTAACGACGCCGCTGCTAGCGTATCTCCCTCATGGAAGTCTAGTTCTGCTCGCAATACCTGCTCTTTCGTCACTTTATTGCCCACAAACAGAATGGTTCCTACTCGTAGCGCGGTGTACTCCGGGCACTGAACTTGAATCAGACTGTCAGTAGTAGCTCGGCGCAACGAATCGGGCGGGGCAACACCAGCCCGCGACGACAAAGGATACCAGCTCAGCAGCATCGTTAGCAGACAAGCTAGCACTTGATATGAGGACGAGAGTAGTAGAGAGATAAAAGCCTTTCGTAGCAGCGGTGCGCTTACCCTATACTAGGCAATATGCCAAGGGCGCTATAATTAGAAGCTGAGGTAGCGTAGCAAAGCATTAAAGCGCTCCTGCTCATCCTCACTCACCTCAGCCGTACCACTGAACTGCCCCGTTATAGAATAGCCGAAGCGCTCTAGGGTAGCAATAATGCGTGTGATGCTGGGCGTGTTTAGCTTCAGGGTCAACCGGATACGGTACGGATCATGCTCATCTTGGGCCACATGGGCACTCATGATTTTAGCATTGTTCTCTTCTACGTACCGACTAATCTGAGTTAACGAGTAGTCGCGTTCTTCCATAGACAGGACAATAATGCCCTGCTGACCCGTTGCCACTGGTACTTTACCGAAGGCAGCTAGGGTGTCGCTGATGGTTACTACCCCTAAGTACTCCTGCTGATCATCCAGCACTGGCACTAGCTGCACGTTGTTTTGCACAGCCACCTCAATAATGTTGTAGAAGTGCTGGCTGCGCTGCACGTGTACGTCCGCGAAACCCAGGGTAAGAGCCGACAGCAAGGTGTCTGGCGTATCCTGGTCGATAATATCGGCTTCCGTAATGAGGCCGCGGTATTGGCGGTCGTCCACTACGGGAAGTTGGCCCACGTGGAACTCTTCCAGCCACCGGGCAGCCTTTTCCGTCGAGTCCGTCACCTTGAGAGGCGGAATCATCTGGTTCAGCAAATCTTCGGCAATCATTGAATGCATCAGTGGTAGAAGGTAGCGGAGTGGAGAAGCAGTAGGTACAGAAGCAATATAAGCGTCAAGACCAAAAGAAGGTTTTCGGCGGGCAACTTCCTCTCTGCAATAGATCAAAAAGAGTCAATGAGTACAACCGATGGTTGCACCCTCTTAGCGAGTTGTTGGTTTAAACTTTCTTACTGAGTAGCGCCAGCCGCCACCGCCGTGCGGTGTAGAAATTGCTGCAATAGCTCATTGAATTCCAGCGGACGCTCCATCATGGGAGCGTGGCAACAATGATCTAGGAATCGAAGTTCGGAGCCTGGAATAAGTCGGTTGAACTCATGGGCTACCACTGGAGGAGTGATGGTGTCGTTCAGGCCCCACACCAGTAAAGTAGGCACCTGAATAGCCTGCAATTCCTTAGAGAGATTATGCCGCTGGGCCGAGCGAGCTATGCTAATGATACGCAGACATTTCGCATTGGAGTTGGTGACGGTAAACACCTCATCCACCAACTCGCGGGTAGCTACGGCTGGGTCGTAGAAAGTGTAGGCTACTCGTTCCTGCACATAAGCATAGTTGCCGCGCTTGGGGAACGACCCGCCCATGCCGTCTTCAAACAGCCCGCTACTTCCCGTGAGTACCAGCCGGTTCACCCGCGTAGGGTTATGCAAAGTATACACGAGGGCAATGTGCCCACCCAACGAATTTCCTAACACAGTACACGACTCTGTCAATCCTAGTTCGGCGAGGAAATCTTCCACGAACCGCACTAGGCCCGGTACGCCAGCCTTGGTCAGCGGCATGTCGTAGATGGGCAGGATGGGAATGATTACCCGGTAGCTAGTGCTAAATTCTCTTACGACATCCTGCCAGTTGCTGAGCGCACCAAACAGGCCATGCAGAAGCAGTAACACCTCGCCGGTGCCTTCATCCACGTACTGGAATCCATGTTTTTCCTTTATCTGCAGCTCCATTTTTTCAGGGGTAGACGCGGCCGGCAAAAGCCGGATTAGTCTGTACAATGATACAATTCTTGACCCAATTGCCTAGCAAAGCCAGGCCGTAGGATGTCAGAAGTGCTTCGGGATGAAACTGCACCCCATACAGGGGCAGTTCTCGGTGGCGCATGGCCATCAGTTCCCGCGGCATGTCAGTAGTATACGCCAACGCCTCCAACGAGGGAGGCAGCGCACCTAGTATAAGCGAATGGTAGCGCGTAACGGGCATGCGGGCGGGCAAGCCATCGGCAAGCTTGTCGGCTTCTACCCAATCTATGTCAGACACCTTACCATGCATAGGTTTGGCTCCGCGTTCAAGTGGGGCACCAAAGAACTCGCCCAATGCCTGATGGCCTAAGCAAACGCCCAGCATGGGTACCTGCTGGTGCCAACGCTCAATTATGGCCAGCATGTTGCCGGCTCCGCGTGGGGTCCCTGGACCCGGCGACAGCACGATGCCGTCGAAACGCAGCCCCTCTATCTCGGCTAGCGGTACGTTATTACGGCGTACCTCAACCTCACACCCCAACTGCTGAAGATAATCGAGCAGGTTGTAGGTAAAAGAGTCGAAGTTATCGAGTAGTAGCAAACGCATAGCCTAGATGATACGGTTGGGAAGCAGAAAGCACAGCGGGACCCGCTTACTGTGTATTGGTTAAAACACGCTCCGCAGCCGCTCAAGCAAGGTACTTGCTACGGGAAGCACCACCCCTACCACATCAAGAGCCAGCGGAGTAGCCTGCTGCACCCACGGCAACACCTGCGACTCGGCCACTACTTGGGGAGCGAGCAGGTTGAGGCCAGCTAAGCCAATCCCATGCAGTAGTAGGCTCATGCCAAGCACCCATTTGAGCATACCACTGGCTGCACCGCCCAGGCTATCCAGCAAGCCAAGCGGAGTCAGGTGAATGGCTGTTTTTAGAAAGCCGCTCAGCAGGTGAATACCCCACACAATGGCCGCAAACACGAGTGCAAACGACAGGAACGGTAACAGTCCGAAGCTTCGCCTACGTAGTCGCGCACCAGCGGAATGGCATCACTTAGCAGGGCTAAGCCGCCTACTACTCCTAGCACAAAGGCTACCAAGGACGCTACTTCTAGCACCAGCCCCCGGCGGTACCCCTTTATGGCACCAATACCTAAAGGCAGTAGCAGCAGGACATCGAAGCCGGACATGTGATGGCGCAAGGATAGTGACTAGCAGAAGCTTTTCGGATTAGTGGCGTAGTATGCACCGCGCCTCATCTGTCTGGCAAGCTTCCGCCCTCACTTGTTACACGTTGGTATTATTCAGCAAGTTGCTAACCACATGGGAGATAACGCGGCCATCGGCTTGGCCCGATAATTCCCGGGCGGCTACGCCCATCACTTTTCCTAGGTCAGAAGGGCCAGTAGCACCTACGCGCTGGATAATGCCCACAATTTTTTCTACCAGATCGGCTTCTGAAAGCTGTTGGGGCAGATACTCTTCAATAATAGCCAGTTCGGCCAACTCGACCTCCTCCAAATCGGAGCGGAACTGCTTCTGGTAGGTTTCGGCGGCCTCGCGACGTTGCTTGGCTGCCTTAGTGAGCAGCTTCATCTCAGCGTCGGCAGTCAGCGCAGCACCATGCTGGCCCTCGGCGGTTTCAGCCAGTAGAATCTGGGATTTAATGCTGCGCAGAGCTGTAAGACGTACCTTATCCTTGGCCAGCATGGCCTTCTTGATATCAGCGTCGATGGTTTCTTTTAATGCCATAATGCGGGGGAATATGAAGGTGCAAGATTACGGGTTATTCCCGACACCCGAACCAGTGGGTGTGTTTGGCGGTACGGAAGTACCCACCGCCAACGCGGCCAGAAAAGCAGTTGGCTGGTCTAGATAACAACTAACACGCCGCACAGTTCGACGCATACCATAGGGACCCGTAGCCATAACTGGCTCAGAGCACGTGAGCAGTAGGTTGGGAGGCGTAAGCAACATCCGCCCCATATTAAGCAAATCAGGGGCAGGCGTTGGGGCGTCCGTCACCAGATGAGCGTCCGTTAGTAGCGCTACCGGAATTCGCACTGACCACAGGAAACTTGCTCGCACTACTACCTGCTGCTTCGGTTGTAGTAGCGTAGGTCGCAGCCGAATGGCGCGCAGGTGCGCTACCAAAAACAGCAAGCCATATACATGCACCAGTAGTGCCCAGCCTGCGGCAGCGGGCCACCACCGCAGAAGCAACAGGTGCGCAGCACCCATTTCGGCTACCGACAATAGTGCCACGGTGCCTAGTAAGGCTCCGACGCCCGATTCCCGATGGCTGCTGAAAGCTTGCTCGGAAGTGCGGACCTCGGGCGTGGCTCGCCAACTTAGCAGCCCGTAGTATAGCATGCTTACCTCGGTCACCAGGGCCGCAAGCGGCCGCTTAAGTACCTGCGTGCAGGCAGCAGTAAGGCTTTCTACATAACCATCTTCCACAGCACGGGTCAGTTGAAAAGCGCGCACTAGCCGCCGCAGATGGCGGATAACCACTGCAACAGACACTATTTCCAGACCAGCTACGCAGTAGCGCGTCCAGGAGAGATAGTGGTGCTGTGCGGCGGGCAATACGAAATACGCAACGGCTACACTAACTCCAAATGCTGCCGCAACTGTATTAAGAGGCCAGCGGTTAGGCCGCGCCAGCAAGCCGTAAAAAAGTAGAGGTACTAGCAGAAGCAAATCAAGGGTGACGGCAGCGGGCAGCATGGGCCGGCTGCTAAAATCGGGGCGGTTCACCACCAGTATTTCCACGCCCACCACTCCAAGAAATAGAAGGCCAAAACAACCGGCTAGCCGGTACTGAAATGGAGTAGCGTGTGTCATGGAAGTAAACGGAACATGAGGTGGGCTTTTTGGGTACGTATCTTTGACCATGTACTACCCCCTAGCCCGCCTTTGATATGACGAAGCTTAGCGTAAACATAAATAAAATAGCCACCCTGCGGAACGCACGTGGCCACAATCGCCCCAACCTGTTGCAGGCCGCCCGCGACTGTGAGCAATTTGGAGCCCAAGGCATTACCGTTCACCCCCGCCCCGATGAGCGCCATATCCGCTACCAAGACGTGCGCGACCTGAAAGCCGTAGTAACCACGGAGCTGAACGTGGAGGGCAACCCTACCCCCGACTTTTTGGACTTGGTACGCGAAGTACGCCCCGAGCAAGTAACGCTAGTGCCCGATGCTCCCGATGCTATTACGTCTAATGCTGGCTGGGATACGGTGCAGCACCAGGCCTATCTTCAGCAAGTAGTAGCCGACTTGAAAGCCATTGGCTGCCGGGTGAGCATATTCCTCGACCCTGACCTGGACATGGTACGCGCCGCCGCCACTACCGGCACCGACCGCATTGAGTTCTACACGGAAGACTACGCCCGCCGCTACCCCACCAGCCCCGAAGAAGCCATCCGCCCCTACCGGGAAGCAGCTGAACTAGCTCAGGAACTGAACCTAGGGCTCAATGCTGGCCACGACCTCGACCTCGATAACCTAGCTTACTTGCATCGGAACCTGCCGGGTCTGGCAGAGGTTAGCATTGGTCACGCGTTGATTTGTGATGCCTTATACTTAGGTCTTGAAAATACCATTCAGTTGTACAGAAGGCAGCTAACCGACACTCAGTCATAACACTAGCCCGGCCTTTCTGCTGCTTGGTTGACGGCGCTTCGGTGCCCTTTCTCCGCATATTCCTTTACTACTGCTGCCCGTGCCTCGCCTTTCCCTCCCCGATTTTCTGCAAGCTTCCGCCAGCCTACCTATCCTCGACGTGCGGGCTCCAGTGGAGTTTGCCCAGGGGCATATTCCGGGAGCGGTGAGCTTTCCGCTGTTTTCAGATGAGGAGCGCGCCCGTATTGGCACCACCTACAAGCAGATGAGCCAAGACAAGGCCGTGCTGCTTGGCCTGGACTTCTTTGGTCCAAAAATGAGCCAGCTGGTACGGCAAGCGCAAAAGCTGGCTCCCAACAAAGAGCTACGGGTGCATTGCTGGCGGGGCGGAATGCGAAGCGGGGCCGTGCTATGGCTGCTGGAGCTAGCAGGCTTCCAAGTTCATTTGCTCGATAAGGGCTACAAAGATTACCGTCATTGGGCCCTGGCAGAGTTTGTCAAGCCTCGCCCTTTGGTAGTGCTAGGTGGCCTCACTGGCTCCGGCAAAACCGACGTGCTACATGCATTAGCGACCCAACAGCCGGTGCTTGACCTAGAAGGCCTAGCTAACCACAAAGGCTCAGCTTTTGGCAGCATTGGACAGCCCGCTCAACCTACTCAGGAACAGTTTGAAAATGATTTGGCCGCCCAGCTGGCCCAGCTTTCCACTACCTCGCCTGTTTGGGTAGAAGATGAAAGCCGCATGGTAGGAAGCATCCATATACCATCGTCTTTGTTTGAGCAAATGCGCCGTGCTCCGTTGGTAGTACTAGAAATTCCGCGGGAAGTGCGGGTGCGCAAGCTGGCCGAGGAGTACGGGGTGCAAGATCCGGCAGCCCTCGCCGCTGCTGTCCTCCGAATTCGCAAGCGCCTGGGCGGCTTAGCCACCAAGGAGGCACTAGCGGCTATTGGCGAAGACGACATGGAAAAAATGGTGAGCCTAGTACTCGACTACTACGACAAAACCTACAGCTATGGCCTGGAAGGACGGCCCATCATTCACGTACCGTCCACTACTTGCGACGCGGCAGTGAATGCAGTACTTGTTCAGCAGGCCCTAGCTGCGGCCGATTTGCTCAACCCAAACCCAAGCTTGGCAGATGGTGCCTAAGTTGCGCGTGGCCCGCCCTACCGACCAGCTCGCCGCGGTGGTGCGGTTTTATTCTGAAGGCTTAGGTTTGTCAGAACTAACCTCATTCGTCGCGCATCAGGGCTTCGATGGAGTTATTCTTGGACATTCGCAGTCACCTTATCACCTAGAATTCACTCACCAGCCGGGCCACGTAGTAGGGAAAGCCCCAACGGCCGACCACCTGCTTGTGTTGTATTTCCCCGACCGCCACGAGTGGCAAGCAGCCACGGCCCGCATGCAGGCCCATGGCTACTCGCCTGTTCCAGCCTACAACCCTTACTGGGATCAACTGGGACTCACCTTTGAGGACCCTGATGGCTACCGGGTAGTGCTGCAACAAGCCGCCTGGAATTTTTAATTTAACCGCTCTGCCTCATCTCCATGCCATCTACTTTCGAAACCCCCGACCAGGTCCGTCTGACCCAATACAGCCACGGTGCAGGCTGCGGCTGCAAAATTGCCCCCAAGGTTCTCGACCAAATCTTGCATACCAGCATTCCACAGCCCCAGGATGATAAGCTGCTGGTCGGCAACTCTTCCCGTGATGATGCAGCGGTGTACGATATCGGCGGCGGCCAAGCCCTAATTAGTACGACCGACTTCTTCATGCCCATTGTAGATGATGCGTACGACTTCGGGCGCATTGCCTCGGCCAACGCCATCAGCGACGTGTATGCCATGGGCGGCCGCCCCGTGATGGCTATTGCGGTACTGGGCTGGCCTATTGATAAGCTGGCACCGGAAGTAGCTCGGCGGGTTATTGAGGGTAGCCGCAGTATTTGCGCCGAGGCGGGCATTCCGCTAGCCGGGGGCCACAGCATCGACTCGCCCGAGCCAATTTTTGGGTTGGCTGTCACGGGTATGCTTGAGATCAGCAACCTAAAGCAAAACGATACCGCTACCGCCGGTTGCGAACTGTTCCTGACCAAGCCACTGGGCGTGGGCATGCTCACCACCGCTCAAAAGCGCGGCATTCTGCAACTTGAGCATGAGCAACTAGCGCCCCAGAGCATGATGCAGCTCAACAAGATTGGCTACGACTTGGGACAAGTAGCCGCCGTGCGCGCCATGACGGACGTTACGGGCTTTGGCTTGTTGGGTCACCTTTCGGAAGTATGCGAGGGTAGCAATCTGACCGCGGAAGTTGATTTCAGCAAAGTGCCTCGCATTCCAGAAGCCGCAGAATACTACGCCCAAAAGTCGATTCCGGGCGGCACCGTGCGCAACTGGGATTCCTACGGCCATAAGATCAGTAACCTTACTGACGAGCAGCGCGCCTGGCTTTGCGACCCGCAAACATCGGGTGGGCTGCTGGTATGCGTAGACCCCGCCGGCCGGGCTACAGTAGAAGCTATTTTTGAGCAATACGGTTTAGCGCTCACGCCCTTTGGTACCCTGCGTGAGCACCAAGCCGATGAACCCTGGATTCTGGTCCGGTAGGTCGAGTGAAGCTGCTCCCATTTTTACGGCCCCTGCTGGAAGCAGGGGCCGCTATTGCGCTCATGTTTGTTGGACTACGCGTAATTACGGGCTTTTTCGCTCGCAATAGCCGCGTGTACCGGCCCACATTTCTGCGGCAGTTTGCGCTGCTTTTCTGGCCCCTGCTATGCCTGGGAGTAGGACTGCCATTTCTCGGCTCTTTCTTGTACGTGGGCACTCTCACCGCCTTCGAGCTCGTCCTGCTAACGGCGCTGGCAGCCGTAGTGCTTGGGTTTTCGTTGCCGGCCTTTTTGCTGCACTCCCAGTACTATGCGCGCAATCTGCATACTACCCTCGTCTTTGACCCCAAAAAAAACTTATTGGAGGTGTACGAAGGTCGGGTCCGGATACCATTTAGCCGCAGCGACTTAGTGCGGGTAGAGCGAGTTACCTGCGAATCGAAGCGGCTATTTTGGAGCCACTACGACTACATGAAGCTGCACTTACGCACCGGGGAAGTTCTTACGCTTACTTCTTTGCTAACCAAGCTAGACCCCGTGGCCGAGTTCCTGCGCAATACGCCCATGGAACGGCGACAGAAATGGTTTTGTATTGCGTAGCAACTTACTCCGTCCCACGTAGTCGTCAGAAAATACTAGTATTGTACATCTAGTGTTGTGCTTTGTGCAAGCGGCCAGTTTTTCGATAAAACGTGGTTTTGGCCCGTTAAGGGTTGTTTTGAGCTTTCTATATTTGCCCTGTACTATTTAATAACACGGAGGGTTTGATACGGCGCATTCTGTTTTTCTGGTTGCTGCTCGTTGTCACCCCCTCCTTTGGGCAAGTAGTTGAAGACCCAGAAGTAGCTGTCTTACGCCAACGCTTAGCTTCTCAGCCTGACGACACAACGCGGGTGCGGCTGCTGTCCACCTTGTGCTACCAACTACATGACTACGCCCCTGCCCAAGCCATAGGCTACGGCGAGCAGGCCATGAAGCTGGCCCGCCGCCTTAACGACCAACCAGGACTTTTGCGGAGCTTACTGTACCTGGGCAGTTGCTACGCCAATCTTTCCGATGGACCGCAGGCGCTTAAGCTCCAACAGCAAGCACTCAGGTTGGCCCAGCGACTCAACGATACGGACGGCGTAGTGCGGAGCCACACGAGCATGGGCGGGGTTTACCACGAGCGCAACGATACGGCCGCAGCCATGCTAAACTACCGGCGTGCACTTAAGCTAGTGTATCATCCCGATGTGAGTGTACGGACCCAGCTTATGCTGTTCGGCAATTTGGGCAACCTGTATTTCTACTTGCAACACCGAGAAGAAGGCCTGTTGTACACTCGCCGCGCCTTGCAACTCGCGCGGCGTACCGGCGACCGGGCTGGGGAGTCGCTCTACTTGGCTGACCTAGGCTCCTACTACATGCAGCTGCTCCAACTGGACACGTCCGAAGGGTTGCTGCGCCAAGCCTTGATGTTGGTAGAGCCAGCAAAGAAGTACCGGGTGGAGGCCAGCCACTTGGAGCTGCTCGCCATGGTGCTGCTGCTCAAAAACGAGTTAGGCGAGGCCGAAGAACTGACCCGTAGGGCCTTGCTTCTCGCGCGCCAGATCAATTATAAAGAGCGGGTGCTCGATGCCTATAGCCTGCTAGCCGAAATAAACGCCAGTCGGCGCGATTTCGAAGATGCCTACCAGTGGCAAAATATGTTTCGGGACCTCAACGACAGCCTCAATAGCCGGTCGCGCCAGGAAACACTAACGGCTCTGCAAACCCGGTACGAAACCGCAGAGAAAGAAAATCAGATTCGACTTCTCACGGAGCGCGGAATTTTGGCACAACACCGAAATCGGGAGCTGTGGGGTGCCGTAGGGCTGCTGCTGTTAGGGCTGGGAGGTATGGGCTTGCTCTACGGCCAGCTCCGCCGCAGCAGGGCAGCATTGGCCGCTAATAACGCTGCTCTGCAAGAAGCCACCAACGAGCTCCGCCAGCTTGCTGCTTCCAAAGACCGATTATACGCCATTGTTGCGCACGATTTACGAGGGCCCGTTACGTCCTTTTCGGGCGTTACGGAGCTGATAGATTTCTACATACAGCGCGGTGACGAGCAAGGCCTCCGCCGACTACCCGATTTGGTGCGACAATCAGCCCAAAATCTCAACCGTCTGCTAGACAACTTGCTGAACTGGGCAGTAAGTCAGACGGGGGAGCTGGCTTTTCGTCCGGAGCGGCTTCTGTTGCTCGAGCTACTGGAGGAAGCCGTGGCGCTCTACGCTACCTCCGCCGAAGCCAAGCAGGTTACGCTGGCCGTAACTTGCCCCCCCGACCTGACCGTGTGGGCTGACCCTCACATGACGCGCACCATCTTGCGTAATTTTCTCAGCAACGCGTTGCACTTTACCCCCCGCGAAGGCCGCATCCATCTGCAGGGACAAGTGCTACCTACCGGAGACGTGCAAATAAGTGTACAAGACACCGGCGACGGTATTCCGGCAGAACAAGTGGCCAGCCTCCTGACGGCTAACAGCCCGCAGGCGGCCTCATTAGGGCCGCGGTCAGGTACAGGCCTGGGGCTGCTGCTGTGCCGGGTGTTTGCCCAGCGCCAAGGCGGCGTGCTAGACATTGTGAGTTTGCCAGGTAAGGGCACCACCGTATCGGTTTCCCTTCCGGCAGCCAGCGTATAAGGCCCAGTCGCGCGCATGTGCGACCGACTTCCGACCTTAGCAGCACTTTACTTTTGATTTTCGGCTTATGCTTCTTCACTTCCGCGAAATGGGCCAAGGTGCTCCCCTGGTTATCCTCCACGGCCTGTTCGGCTATTCTGACAACTGGCAGACTCTAGCCCGCCGGTGGCTGATGCTGGGCACCGCGTCATCCTAGTTGATTTGCGCAACCATGGCCGCTCCTTCCATTCGCCCGAGCACTCCTACGAATCGATGAGCCAAGACGTGGTGGCGCTTTTCGACCACCTAAACCTTGATGCAGCTACTACCACCTTGCTAGGGCACAGCATGGGCGGTAAGGCAGCCATGCGCTTTGCACTCGACCACCCTGAGCGTTTAGCCCGCTTAGTAGTATTAGATATTGCGCCTCGCTTCTCCGATATGGAGCACCAGGACGACATCGTAGCTGGCCTCAGCGCAGTATCATTGGCAACGTTGGAAAGCCGCCAGCAAGCCGATGAAGTCTTAGCCCAGCATATTCCTCAGGTTGGCGTACGTCAGTTTTTGCTGAAGAATCTTTACCGCCAAGACGACAATTCCTTTGCATGGCGACAAAACCTGCCGGCTCTGACGGCAAATATGTCGGCTATTGGCGCTGAAATTACGAGCCCGCAGCCGTTCCTGAAGCGCGCTTTGTTTCTCCGTGGGGGCAAGTCCGACTACATTCAGCCGGAAGACAAACTTTATCATATTCCGGCCTTGTTTCCCAACTCCCAGGTAGAAACCGTGGTGGATGCTGGTCACTGGCTGCACGCTGAAAAACCCGATGAGGTATTTGAGTTGGTACAGGCTTTTGCTACCAGCTAAGCGTGCGAAAAGCCGCTATACTTCCACTTCTCTTTCCAGCTACTAAGTGAAAACGGGCACTCTTTACCTAATTCCTACCATCCTGGCCGATGACACGGCTGCTCAGGTATTACCTGCCCAAATAGCGGGGCGCATAGCGGAGCTGTCGTACTTTCTAGTAGAAAATGCGCGCACGGCCCGGCGCTTTATTAAAAGCATGGCTCCTCATCACGTTATTGAAGAGCTACGAATTAGTGTAATTGACAAGGACAGCACGGAAGCACAGATTCAGGCCGCCTTGCAGCCGCTGGTAAATGGCCAAGATGCGGGGGTAATTTCCGAAGCAGGCTGCCCCGGCATTGCCGACCCAGGAGCTGAGTTGGCCCGCCGAGCACACCAGCTTGGTATCCGTGTGGTGCCCCTGGTAGGTCCTTCTTCGTTGCTACTGGCTCTAATGGCTTCTGGTATGAACGGACAAAGCTTTGCTTTCCATGGCTACCTGCCCATTGAGCGGGGTAAGCGCGCAGCGGCGCTCAAAGCCTTGGAAAAGCAGGCCCTTACCCAGCACCAAACTCAGCTTTTCATTGAGACTCCCTACCGCAACATGCAACTGCTAGAAGACTTACTAGCTACCCTTCACCCTGGTACTCGCTTGTGTGTTGCGGCCAGCCTTACCGCCGCGCAAGAATACGTTCGTACCGATACCATAGCTGGCTGGAAAAAAGCTGGCGTGCCCGAGATTCATAAGCAGCCAGCCGTATTCCTTATCGGGTCCTAAAGCCGGAGCTACTACTATAAAACTGTCACTTTCATTGGCAGGGCTTTTTTTATAGTAGTAGCTCCGGCTCCACCTAGCGTTATACCATTGCCTGGTAGACCAGCAGGGACGAAACGTAGGC